>JBBISE010000070.1:0-16319 GCA_037441445.1 Salinivirgaceae bacterium | reverse complement strand
TTAAATCAAAGCAAGATTGTTTTAACCAACAACCTTATGAAACTTGACATGTACCCACAATTTGAAGTTGACAATTCGAAATGCTTTTTACGAAGTTTTTAACAACTAAATCATCATGTTCTACGAAGAGGGATTGCAGGCCTTGAATCTTCTCTAATTCAGTTCTTGCAAGCATTAACAGCAGATCCTCCTCGCGCTTGGTTCTGGCACAACTGACCGTTTTTAATAGTTTGTTCTTTCTACCCTGTTTGGCCAGAATTTGAATGCTAAGGGTGCCGCTTTTATTTCTTATTGAACGTATAAACATGCCCAAATTAACGTTGGGTCACCCAAAAATCAAAAAAAACAATCACAACATATTGATATTCAAGGGGTGTTTTTTTGTGGACATCATGGGGTGCACAAAACAGGAAAGGAAAACCATTAACAGATAAAGAATTAGAATTCAATAAAATAACTGGAAAGACCAGATATAAAGTTGAAAGAACATTCGGCTCAATAAAGTTGTGGTTTAAGTCGGGCACTGCTCGCTATATTGGATTAGAAAAAACGCATACTCAACATTTATCAGATGCAATAGCATATAACTTGTATAGAGCTCCGGGGATAATTATGTCCAATTGTTAAAAAGGGTCGAAAAAGGCCCAAGAATAATATTATATTAATGATTAAACTCTAAAAAAAGATAAAAACCAGAATCTAAAACATTGCTCAAAACTCAAAATAAAAAAATTTAATCTTAGAACGAGAAAAATATTTACTCGAGATGCTTTTGCAACGGTCTCGACTTTTATATCGGCTACATTCAAACTGGTCAGGATTATTCCTAAAGGGTTGCTCCCCAGCAGAGCCCTTGTCCGCTTAACCTGACACAACAAAGATAAAACTACTTTTTGAATTTCAACTAAGAAAGTAGTTTCCGTGGTCTAAAGAATGGGGAGTAGAATAAAAAAACAGGGCTGAAACCAGGATAGATTTCGTGGGGGAATATCTTTTCAATAAACCTTCGAGCACAATTCCCCGGAAAATAAATTCTTCGAGAACGGGAGCTGCAACAACAATTGTGATAAAAGAAAATACCCCTTCTTTTTGTGCCATTCTCAAGAACATATCGCGAATAAAATCGGGCATGGGGATGGTTGAAATAATGGGAGTAGAAATTCCAAACTGCAAACCCAGCACAGCAGTTACTAAAAGCAACATGACCAAGGGCTTATCGAGGCGAAATGTGTAACTGCGGAGGCTTTTTCCACGGTGAATATACATCAAGGCCATGCCCATGCTAACAACATAATACAGCAACATTGCTGCATCATCGCCAATTATCCCTTTTAAGAAAATCAGGGGGGAACTGACAACCATGCAACCCACAATTACAACGCTAATTCCAACAACGTCAAGGACGCGCAGTCCTTCTTCTTTTACAGGTTCTTCCATGTTATTCTTCCTTCTTTGCCATAAAAGAGGTAAATAATACCCACAACCCAAGTATCAGCAGGATTGCGGAGCTTGCATAAGAAACGGCATTGCCGGCAAAATAGGATTTTGGGTGGAATTCGAATTCAATAGTCCCTTTGCCTGCCGGCAGAACAACAGAACGTAATAAATAATTAGCCCTGATAATTTCAGCGGGTTTACCGTTTACGGTAGCCTCCCATCCTTTGGGATAGTATATTTCAGAAAATACGGCCAATGCGTCGGTTTCTGATTCGTAGGTATATTTCAGCCTGTTAGCCGAATACGTTTCCATACGTATGGTTTTGGTGTTGACGTTTTTCACATTCTCGTTCACCTTGTCGCGGTATTGCTTGTCCATGACTGCCACGCGGCGAAGGTCTGTCTGCGAAAGAAGTTTCATTTCGTGGTTCGCGCTATCGGCCCAAACAACGTCATCAACAAACCAGGCTTGTCCAAAGGCATAGGGGTTTTTTATGGGTTGGTTGTCGGGCGAAAGGATATAGTACCGTATGTTGAGCATATTCAGAACGTCGAGCAGTTGCATGATACTGTCAACGCTCTCATAGGTTGGTGATGCTTTCAACACGTCGAACATGCGCAGCATCGAGGGTTGAATCTGCTTCTCGATAAGCTCCTGGTACCGTTGCATTTTTGCACCGTGATACCCGCCAATGCTGTTATGGAAGTACGATGTAGCTGCATCGTTAAACGTGTTGGCGGCCAGGTTTAAAACCCGGAAATGCTCTTTATCCTTTAGAATTTCCGTGTCGGCGGCAGTAGGTTTAAAGGGTTGTTGCTGTAACTCGCGGCGCGAGACCCAGTTTTCATTTTGCGAATACCGGAGTGTAACAGGAATAAGGTCAGCGGCGAAAAGGATACCAAGAGCCGCCACCGCAACCATTTTGTTTAGTTTGTTTTTGGCTAAAAACCAAACCAACCCCGATGCCACCAGCATGAAAAGAAGCGAGCGGAACACGTCGGAACGTAGCATGCTCATACGATCAGCCTGTAGCGACTTTTGAACCAGATCGGGCATGGTTTTATCCGAGCTGCCTGTCATATCGGAAACAGCAGGAATGACCAGGAGAATAAACAAAAGCAACCCGGCAAGAATTGCAGTAGAATAGTATAGAGGCCTTTTAATCTGAGCGAAAGTAAGATTATCCTTCAGAATTTTATCGAAAGCCATAATCCCAAGCACCGGCATGGTGAATTGAACAATAATCAATGTCATGCTCACTGTCCGGAATTTATTATAACCGGGAACGAAGTTGATAAAGAACTCGGTAAACCACATGAAATGACGTCCCCAGGCTAACATTATGGCCAAAATGGTTGCCAGCAGCATCCACCACTTCAGGTTTCCTTTCAGAAGGAACATAGCTAAAAAGAACAACAAAATAACCGAAGCACCAATGTAAACGGGTCCTGAAGTGAAAGGTTGGTCGCCCCAGTAAGTATCCAGGTATTTAGCATATTGGTCGGCATTTTGCTTCCCGTAGTTGCGTTCAATGGCTTTGTAGGTTTCGCTCCCATTGCCCAGCTGCATGTGGCTCGATCCACCTGTAAGATTTGGGACAAGCAGATTTAGGGTTTCCACTTTTCCGTAGCTCCAGGCGGTGATGTAGTCAATGGGTAGCCCGTCAGTTTTGGGTTTCTCGGGATCAACTAAGTTTGGCTTTCCACGCATCGAGAATTGGCCGTACTCGTAAACAGTCCAAAGGGTTGTCAGGTTCGAGGCTAAGGCCAACAACACTGCAACGCTCAAATAGGCTACGGTTTTGCCAAACTCCTTTACGGTTGATTTCATTAGGGAGGAGCCAAATTCAAACAACCCCATAAATCCAACGATTATGAAGGTATAATAGGTAATTTGAAGGTGATTGACGTAAATCTGTAAAGAAAGGGTTATTCCTAACAACACACTCCCTCTCAATCGATTGGACGTAAATGCATGATAGGCGGCAGCTATTATCAAGGGCATATATCCCAAGGCCATAACTTTTGTAATGTGTCCAGCATCAATAATGATTATAAAGTAAGTCGAAAAAGCATAAGCAAAGGCACCGACAAGACTAGTCCAAGGCGTTACTCCAAACAAGAGAAGGGCTATATAAAACCCAACCATGTAAAGAAAAATATGGTTTGCCGGACGTGGGTGATTGAGGTTCAACAAATTGTGAATATGTTTTGTCTGGTTGGCATGACCCGGATTGTTAATGAGAAACGTGGGCATTCCGCCAAACATGCGGTCGGTCCAGAGTGCGTACTCGCCGGTTTCGGCCTTGAGTTCTTTCAGTTCCTGCACGGCTCCGGCATAAGCCATCATGTCGCCCTGACGGAGCATTTTCCCGTCAAGCACGGGGCTGAAATATCCAAAACTAACAATGGCAAACAGCACAAGGGCTATCAGGTGCGGTTTGAGGGCTTCGAGGTTGAGTTTTTTTGTCATAGTAGCATCATTTACGTCTTTCACATAGAACATTCCTAACGGAATAACTTAACTATATCATTTCCATTGGCATACAATACCAACGCCAACAACAAGACCATTCCTGTTATTTGAGCCACCTCGAGAAATTTCTCCGAGGGTTTGCGTCGCGTAATCATCTCATAGATAAGGAACAAAACATGTCCACCATCCAAAGCAGGTATGGGGAGCAGGTTCAGAATGGCCAGCATAATGGACAAAAAGGCGGTTAAACGCCAGAAACTTTGCCAATCCCAGGTTCCGGGGAATATTTTTCCAATGGTTATAAACCCTCCAATAGACTCATAAGCTTTGGTTTGAGGCGAAAACATCAACTTCAGTTGTTTCAGATAATCGTTGGCGGTTTTGAAGCCTTTGCTGATTCCGGCAGGAATAGATTGGAAAAAACCATATTCGGCCACAGCTACCGGAACCGAAGCGGTCATATCAGCGACTACTCCCAGTTTCCCCTTTTCATCAACGGCAACGGGGAGTTTCAGCGTGTCTTTATCGCGAATTATTGTAACCTCGGTGGTTCGACTGCTGTAGCTTGCCAGTGCTTTGGGAAGTAAATCGGCGTAAGGGGTTTTAAAGGTGTCCACGCCATAAATAAAATCCCCTTTTTGTATTCCTGCCAGTTCTGCCGGCGAATTGTCGGCAAAGTCACCAACCACAAACCGGAAACGGGGGGCAAACAAAATATCGTTGTTCTTTACAACCCGTTGAATCAACCACTCGGGAATGTCAATGTCCATGTTTTGACCTTCGCGAACTATTTGAACTGTTTTGGCATTATTAAGCAAGATGGTGGTTGTCAGTTCGTTGAAACGTTCCACGGGCACATTATCCACCGACACAATTCTGTCGCCAGCCTGGAAGCCCATGAGCATGGCGGTGCTGTCCGGAACTATCCCATGTTCCATTTTGGAAACGGGAATGTACTCCTCACCCCAGGCAAATAAAATCATGATGTAAATGAAAATGGCCAGCAGGAAGTTTACCAATACGCCACCAATCATTATCAAAAGTCTTTGCCAGGCAGGTTTTGAACGAAATTCGTAGGGTTGAGGTTCTTGGGAGAGTTGCTCTTTATCCATTGATTCGTCAATCATTCCCGATATTTTTACGTAGCCACCCAAAGGCAACCACCCAATGCCGTAAGTTGTTTCCCCAATTTGTTTCTTAAACAAGGAAAACCAGGGATTAAAAAAGAGGTAGAACTTCTCGACACGGGTTTTAAACATCCGGGCAAAAAAGAAGTGGCCAAACTCGTGGAGAATAACCAGTATTGATAAACTTAAGAGCAGTTGACCGATTTTTACAATAATTTCCATAATGTTATGATTTTTTGATTTTTTCTATTGTTTGTTGAGCTGTCAGGCGCGCTTCAACATCGGTTTCCAAATAGTCCTGAAGGTTTGGAGAATCAATTTTCGGGACTTTGGCCGATGTCTGCGCAATTATTTCGGGTATTTGGGTAAACCCAATTTTTTCTTGCAGAAATGCCGCAACAGCTATTTCGTTTGCTGCGTTAACAACACAGGGTGCCGTTCCCCCGTTGTCGAGGGCTTCGAAAGCCAGCCGCAGACAGGGAAACTTCTCCATGTTGGGTTTTTCAAAGGTTAGCGTGTCAATGGGGTTGAAACGGTAACGTTCAAAGCTACTTTTAGCGCGCGAGGGAAAACTCAGAGCATACTGAATGGGCAGCCTCATGTCGGGCAAACCCATTTGAGCTTTTATACTGCCATCGACAAACTGCACCATGCTGTGGATGATGGATTGTGGATGTACAACAACATCAATATCAACGGGTTTGACATCAAACAGCCAGCGGGCCTCAATAACCTCCAGCCCTTTGTTCATCATTGTTGCCGAATCGATGGTGATTTTCGCCCCCATGTTCCAGTTGGGATGCTTCAACGCATGGGTCGGGGTAACCGTTTTCAGCTGCTCGTGCGAAAAATTGCGGAAAGGGCCACCCGATGCTGTTAAAATTAGTTTTTCAACAGCCCTGTGTTCTTCGCCTACAAGACACTGAAAGACAGCCGAATGCTCGGAATCAACCGGAAGAATGGCACACCCCCTTTGTCGGGCTGCTTTCATCACCAAATCGCCGGCAACAACCAGCGTTTCCTTGTTTGCCAGAGCAATGTTTTTGCCGGTTTCAATGGCTTTCATTGTTGGAATCAGGCCGGCAAAACCAACCATGGCGGTAACCACAATGTCGGCATGGGCAAAGGCGGTGATGGTATTTAGGGCTTCCTGCCCGGCCAAAACATTAATATCGAGGTCAAAAAGGGCAGCACGAACATATTCGTAGAGTGATTTGTTGCCTATGACCACAAATTCGGGTACAAACTCGCGTGCTTGTTCAATGAGTGCATCTGCTGAACTGTAAGCGGTTAACGCGACAACGGTAAACTCCCCGGGCTGTTCGCGCACCACTTCAAGGGTTTGTGTACCGATTGATCCCGTACTTCCTAAAATAATAACTTTTTTCAAATCAATCGGTTTTAATTAAACGACACATAATCGGCCGGGTTAACAGGAACTCCGTTGTACCATATTTCCAGGTGCAGGTGTGGGCCTGTGCTGTATTCGCCAGTGTTGCCCACAATGGCAATGGGTTCGCCCACAAGCACATAGTCTCCCTGGTTTTTCAGAATGGTGGCGTTGTGTTTATACACGGTGATTATATTATTTGTGTGTTGCACCTGAATTACATTTCCACCTTCCAATGTCCAGCCTTTGTAGATGACTGTCCCCGAAAGGGCTGCGCAGACAAGTGTTTGGGGTTTAGTAACGATGTCAATACCAAAATGTTGTTCTTTGGCGTTGAACACGTTGGAAACCACACCGCGGACAGGGGGAAAAAACTGTAACGTGGAAATACTGGCATTAGTTTCGGTGTTTTGAATTACAGAAACGCTGGTATTTCTGTCGAACTCCACTTTTTCCCTGATTATGGAATCATACTCGCGTTGATTGAGGGAGTCGAGAATGTCTGATCGACTGTCTTGTAAACTTTTTATTGATGGCATGTCCGTTTTTACATTGCCCGATAACACCTGTTTTAGGTTGATTATAAACTGATCCTGAATGCGGATTAGTTCTGCCAGACTATCGGCTTTGACTGAATTATCAATAATTCCCTGGCGAATTTTTGCATCGGGGTAGTCAGGAATCCAATGCTTTAAAGGTGTAAATGTCATTAACAAGCCTCCTGCAACCACCAGAAGGATTATGAGAAAGGAAAGTCCATAAACGATATTCCCCAAACTAAGCCTGAACGACCACTCTTCTTCGAAAGTACTATCGTTCATCAATACCAGCCGAAACCGTTTCTTTAAGGGGCTTATGCCCTTTTTCTTCTGTTTTGCCATACCGCAATTTAAAAACCGTAAAAATAGTGGATTGTTTCGACTTTTTCAAATCAAAATTTCAGACCGGTTGTATATAGCCACCGTAATACTTGTAAAACTGCTATCAGACCTGGTTTTAGTGCTTCATCCGGTTAACAACCGAGGTGGTTGAATAGCCCTCAACTAATTGAATGGCAACTACTTGTCCGCCATTTGCAGTAACAATATCATAGCCAACAATATTCTCCGGTTTATAATCATTGCCTTTAACCAAAAAATCAGGTTTTGTGGCTTTAATAAGTTCGTAAGGGGTATCTTGATCAAACAGGATGACAGCGTCAACAAACTTCAGGGAAGCCAGTACCAGAGAGCGACCAACTTCATCTTGCAAAGGCCTTTCGGGGCCTTTCAGCCGCTTTACGGAGGCATCGGTATTGAGGCCTATAATGAGGTGCTGGCCTAAGTCAGCAGCCTGCGAAAGATACTCGACGTGTCCCCGATGGAGTATATCAAAGCATCCGTTGCTAAAGACCACTTTTTCGCCCCTGAAGCGCCACATAGCCAACATAGGTTGAATGGATTCAACGGTATGGATTTTTCCGATTATCTGTTCTAAATGAGACATGGTTGTTTATTGTTCGCTAAAAGTTCTGTTCCGGTTGGCAATGGGCAACATGGCAAGGCTAAGGAATCCAACCAACATAATAACAACAGTGTTTATGCCATGAACAATAAGGGCAAAAAGCCTCGCGTCGGCATCTTCGACACCATAAATTATAAGAGTGGAAATGACCATAAAGTGATATGCCCCTATCCCACCCTGTACCGGGGCTAACATTGCATAGCTTCCCATCAGAAACACAACAAGGATTGAACTTGCTGTGAATTCATTGGCACCGGTAAATGAGAATGCGGGAAAAGAAACATACATCATCAGGTAATACAAAAACCAGATGAGCAGGGAGTAGAACAGGTACAAAAAAGGCCTCTTTACTTTGAAAATGGAGAACAGACCTTCTTTAAACGTGTTCAACTTTGAAAATATTTTCGTCAGAATATTGTCAGACTTTTTACTTCGTACCAGTAAAAACAAGTACCCGGCAAGGGCGCCAACGCCCAGAATGCTGATTATAATCAGATTGCGGTACGATAGCAGATTTCTGACGTTGTCCGAAACGGCTGGGTTGTTTCGTAAAAATTCCAGGATAATATCCTTGTGAAAAAGTACCACAAAGAAAGTAAGGCCCAACATGATAACCACATCCACAATGCGTTCAGTAACAATGGTTCCAAACCCGGTGGTAAAAGGAACCTTGTTGTAGTTTTTCAACACTGCCGATCGACTGACCTCGCCCATTCGTGGTATGGCAAGGTTTGCCAAATACCCAACCATAACTGCATAAAAAAGGTTGTCCTTGTAGGTTTTAATGCCCAGGGAGGACAAAATAATTTCCCAGCGCAGAGCGCGAACCACGTGGCTTAAGATTCCAATGACCGATGCCAGTGCAATCCACCAGTAGTTAACATTTTTTGCTGCTGCAATCAGGTCATCAACAGGCTGATCTTTATAGACTTTCCAAAACAAAAACAGCCCTATGCTGATAAAGGCAACAAATTTTACGGTGTTGATGATTTTCTTTTTCAAACCGGCTTATATTAAAAGTTGATTTGTATTGCTGTCAGGAAAAATGAAGGTTGGCTTAAATTTTTTTGCTTCTTCGAATTCCATCATGGCATAGGACATAATAATTACAACATCACCAACCTGCACTTTGCGGGCTGCCGGGCCGTTTAGGCAAATTACACCCGAATTACGTTCTCCTTTAATGACATAGGTGTCGAAACGCTCACCATTGTTGATATTTACAACCTGTACCTTTTCGTTTTCAATAATATTGGCAGCATCCATCAACTCCTCGTCGATAGTAATACTGCCCACGTATTTCAGGTTAGCCTCTGTAACTGTCGCCTGGTGGATTTTTGATTTTACGACTTCAATAAACATGCGATTTGCTTTTGAAACACAAAAATACAACTTTTTAAAATGAAATGTTGTCAATTAAGCGGACGTCGCCACAATAAACGGCAACGCAACCCACCTTATTACATTTTTCATGCCATGACGAGATTGGTTGTAATGTCTGTGCATTAACAATTTTAAAGTATTCAGTCCTAAGTCCCGCAACGCCATCAATTTCTTTAATTACAAGAGCTTCAAGTGCTTCCGGGGGCATCTGTTGCCCGGTTGCAACAGCCTTAAAAAGGGTTTTATAAATGTGGGGAGCAATGGCCCTTTGCTCTTTGGTCAACCTTTCGTTGCGTGAGCTCATGGCCAATCCGTCTGGTTCACGCACCGTGGGTACCGGAATAATTTCGACAGAATAATGCAGTTGTCTGGTAATGTGCTGTATGATGGCCAATTGCTGAAAATCCTTTTTTCCGAAATAGGCCCTGTCGGGTTGAACAATGTCAAAAAGCTTGGATACAACCTGTGCTACACCGTTGAAATGGCCGGGACGAAATTCACCTTCCATTACTGTTGCCAACTCACCCAAATCGAAAATGCGGGTATCGGGTTCGGGATACATTTCATCAACATCGGGAAAAAATACCACGTCGCATTTTTCGGAACGGAGCATGGCAAAATCGGTTTCTTCTTTTCGAGGATACAATCGCAAATCTTCTTTGTTGTTGAATTGGGTTGGATTCACAAAAATACTGACAACCACACAGCTGTCGTTCTTTGAGGCCTCGCGGACCAAGGTAAGATGCCCTTCATGCAACGCTCCCATGGTGGGAACAAACCCGACACTTTTGCCTGTCCTCTTTTGCTCAAGAACATACGAAGCCATTTCTTGTTTATTTCTAACAATTTGCATTTGACTGTGTTTTGAGTTGCAAAGATAGGGTAAATTTTTGTTTTGCTTTTTTATTTTTCAAGGGAACCCGCATTTATCCTGCCTTTTTCATGGCATCAATGAAAGTACAGATTCGTTCTTTTTACCAAATTCCACAGGTCAGGTTTAATTGGGTGTTAACCTGAAACATTCTGTGCTGATACGTCCCTGTTGTTTCGTTTAGGGGATTTTTATTATGGAATTTCTCAACCCATCCTTCAACTCAGAGAGACTTTTGTCTCGGTGAGTGGCACGATTTAATGACATGAGAAATTCCAGGCTACTGCCCAAAATTGGGATATCCTTTTTAAGGGCTCTAGCAGCAATACAGCTTACTTTCCTGCAATGGCGAAACACGACATTGTTTGCAGTTTCGAAAACAAACGTTTAAGGGACGATTGCAATTCTGAACTGAAAAGGAGCGATATTATTTAAAAAAACTACACGATAAACCTATGTATCAATTGATTCATCACGCCTTACTCGCAATGTTGTTATATGCGAAAGAATAGGTCTTTGAACAGAGAACTAAAAAGGGGGGTAAACTAAACGGTATATGTTATTCTTGATTGTACATGTCGTGTGTAACTGAAAATTTCGTAATAAAAACCCCGTCGCTGTCGCGATAGTTAAAGGTTATGGTCACCTGGTGGTCGCGAAAATAGTGCATATCGGGGTTGGTTTTTACATTATTGATAATTCCGGGGAACAAGTATTTTTGTGCCGTATCAACTCTAACCTCTTCCTTAGTGTAAGCATTCAAGGTGTAGTTATACTGAAAAACCTTACCAGGCAGAGCAATGGCATTATCGAGCCGTGTATCTTCATCTATCATTATAGGACAAGTTTTGTTCAGCTCGCTGGTTGCATCCATCAACAATTTATCGAAAGTGGGAGGCTTGAAGAAAAAGTGTTGTACAGCAAAATAGGTCATTGCAAAGGCTATGACCCCGACAATGGTAGCTGTTATTTGCTTTTTTTGCTGGTCTCTTGCGTCTGTTCTGCCATTTCCGTTTCGTTTTATTTAACATAAAAGTACAAAAAGTCGAACTTCCAGCCAACTCACAATCAAACAAACAACAAGGCCAAGGTAAACATGGTGGCTAGTTCTCTAAAAATACATCAGCAGTGCCTTACAATCCAAAAATGATGTTTACTTTTGCTGTCTAAACCACTACGCGAAAAATTGACCATTTGACAATGTCAGAACAGTTTAACATACGGAATCCTAAACAAACCCAAATCGATGCTGAAATAGATCAGCGGTTGCGGCCATTATCGTTCAACGACTTTAAGGGACAAAAGCAGGTACTTGAAAATCTGAAGGTTTTTGTTCAGGCAGCCCGCATGCGTGGCGATTCACTCGACCATGTTTTGCTGCACGGGCCTCCGGGGCTTGGAAAAACAACCCTGTCGAATATTATTGCCAATGAACTGGGCGTGAAAATGAAAATCACTTCGGGGCCGGTGCTTGAAAAACCAGGCGATTTAGCCGGAGTCCTTACCAGCCTGCAGAAAAACGATGTGTTGTTTATTGATGAAATCCACCGTCTGAACCCTGTTGTGGAAGAATACCTGTACTCGGCCATGGAAGATTTTCGCATTGACATTGTCATTGACAAAGGCCCTTCGGCACGGACGGTGCAAATTGGGCTTAGTCCCTTTACCATGATTGGTGCTACAACCCGCAGCGGTTTGTTAACGGCCCCACTACGTGCACGGTTTGGAATAAACTGTCATTTAGAGTATTACGACAACAACGTGATTTCGGGCATTGTAAAACGTTCGGCCAAAATACTAAATGTGCCCATCGAAGAAGACGCATCTACCGAAATATCGCTCCGAAGCCGGGGAACACCCCGTGTAGCCAATGCTTTGCTGCGTAGAGTCCGCGATTTTGCACAGGTAAAAGGCACCGGTGTCATTGACAAGGAAATTTCTGTCTATGCACTCGAAGCGCTCAATATCGACCGCTTTGGTCTGGACGAAATGGACAACAAAATCCTGACAACAATTATTGATAAGTTCAGCGGCGGGCCCGTGGGCATTTCGACCATTGCCACCGCGTTGAGCGAAGATCCGGGAACCATTGAGGAAGTCTATGAACCCTTCCTTATAAAAGAGGGATTTATGAAACGCACACCCCGTGGACGCGAGGCCACCGAATTGGCTTATAAACATTTGGGGAAAGTGTCTGGCTTCAGGCAACAATCGTTGTTCGATTAATGACCGACAATAAATCCATAACCGAACTCATTAAAAAGCGAGCCACAGAATTAGGCTTCGATGATGTTGGTATTGCCAAAGCCACTCCGGCTACCGTGTTCGAAGCACGCTTAAAGTCTTGGTTGGCAAACGGTTTCCACGCCGACATGGCTTACATGGAACAAAATACTGGAGTTCGCATTTATCCTGAACAGTTTTTTTCGAGCGCGAAGTCGGTCGTTGTCGTAGTCATGAGCTACAACCTGGGCGAGATTCCATCGCGGTCGAAGTTTAAAGTAGCCCGGTTTGCCCATGTTGCTGATTACCATTACGTAATGAAATCGAAGTTAGACGATCTTTTGGCTTTTATCAAACATACCTCTCCAGGTTGCGACGGTCGTATAAGTGTGGACGCCCAGCCGGTTGCTGAGCGATATTGGGCAGTACAGGCTGGATTGGGTTTTATTGGGCAGAACACGATGTTTATTCACCCCAGGTTGGGTTCATTTGTCTTCCTGGGGACTTTAATTATTAATACAGAACTGGAATATGACCAGCCCAACACCCAAACCTGCCTTGGATGCGGGGCCTGTTTACAACATTGCCCCAACAAGGCTATTGTTGCCCCGTATGTTCTTGATGCCCGTCGCTGCATTTCGTACCTGACCATTGAATCGAAGGCAAGCACGGGCTTTTTGCCTGGCCTTACCCTCGACAACAACATTTTCGGGTGCGATACGTGTAACCTTGTCTGTCCGCACAATCAGGAAATTCCGGTGGCCAATCCCTTCAACTTCACACTAAAGCCCGAGGCAATGGATAAGACCGATGACGGCTGGCTTTCGCTGGGCTCGAACCCCTTCAAGCGGCAATTTTCGCACTCGCCTCTGAGGCGGGCTGGATTACGGGGAATACGGAGAAATATAGAATGGAGTCTGAAAAACAAAAGAAAATGATCCTATGGGAAGCAACCTATTGCCCCTTCGAGATCCTCCGCTCCGTGACTCCGGTCAGGATGACAGAAAGACCAAAAGTCGCGACTGTCATCCTGAGTGAAGAGATTTTAAACAAAATCCGTGATGTATAATACACTAAAAAATACAATTGCCAATTATCATGCTTCGACTACGCTCAGCATGACCGGAGCTGTCACCCTGAGCGTAGTCGAAGGGTCTTAATAGCCAATACATTACGAAACGTGTCATTGATAACGCAGTGAAGGATCTCGTTAATAAAACAACAAATATTCAGTAAAATACAAACACATGAAGCACCCCCTTTTCACCCTCCTCCGCGTCACCACATTTGTGGCAATGCACGGTAAAGTAAGTTCCCAAACCGTCCGTTGGGGCGATGCTCCGCGGTTCAAAGAAAAGCCATACAATATTTTTGTCGATACTTCTACAAATCAACGATACTCCAAGACGGTGATTGACAGTATTTACCACTCGCGAAAAAATGCCCTGCAAATAATTGATAACATTGCGGTTGGTGATGCCATGCTGTGGCTATTTCGTTTCTATCCCGACAATGGATTTGCCGGAACCCTTTGGGAAACAGTTGTGACATTAATTGGCTTGGTGAAAAATTTCCGTTTAAGGATATGAAAGATATCGATGGAAAAATTATAGAAAAGAAGGATTTTACAGGAAAGGTTTTCATTGTTAATTGTTGGTCTTTGGGATGCGCTCCCTGCTGGCGGGAGATTCCATACTTGAACAAACTAAAGGCAACCTTGGGAACCGAAAAATACATGTATATTGCCCTTACGTATGATGATGATGAAGAAATTGTCAAAGCCCTTCAAGCGCCCACAGCAAAACAGATAATGAACAGCGAAAAACCTGGGTCCGATTGCCATGTTATTCCGGCACAGAAGGGGTTCATTAGAAACGTCTTGACTGTTCATCGCTATCCTGCCAACTTTTTCATTGACAGGAAAGGAGTGGTGCGGGATCTGCTGTTTGGATTTCCGGCGATGAGTCCAGATTCTATAAAAGAACAATACATTAAGGAAACATTTCTCCCTGCTCTGGAAAAGGCAAAAATTACGGTGCCGGAGTTTTAGCCATTTCTGTCAACCCGGGCGCAAAAAAACACATTTGCATAATCCAACATTTTGGGGTAATTTCGTGACGGTTTTCCCGTTTGAAAATCGTATGTTCGAGACCTATAAAGAAAAAATTATGATAAAAAACCCAAACCTCGCTCTGGTATGCTTAGCCCTGACAGCCCTAAGCCTGTCTTGTGTCCCTAAAAGACATTTTATGGAACTGGAAATGAAGACCGAAAGGACATTTCGCGATCGCGATTCGCTGAAAGCGGTCAACGCGCAGCTAACGGTCGAAAAAACCGAACTTCAATCGGAACTCGACCTAACAAAACGACAGGTACAGCAAACCCGGAACGAACTGGCCGGACAACTCGATTCCATGCGCCTATACCGAAGCCAGCATAACCTGTTGCAAGCCATGAACAACGACCTTACCAAACGTCTCGATGCCATGGTACAAGGCGTGGAGAGCGAAAATAAGCAGATGCTGACCGAGCTGCACCAACTGAGGGAAGACCTTCACCAAAGGGAGGAAAAACTCAACAAATTGCGCGATAGTCTGGGCGTTGAACGAAACAACCTAAACCTGATGCGTGCCCGGTTAGAAGACCGCAACCAGATTCTTGCTTCACTTGACTCAATGCTACAGGATAAAGAGAAAACGCTCGAAGAGCAAAGCAAGCAGGTTGCTGAACTTCAGAATATTTTAAAACAGAAAGACGAAGCTGTAAAAGCCCTGAAAGACAAAGTAGCCAAAGCCTTGCTTGGCTTTCAGAACGAAGGGCTGACCGTTGAGCACAGAAATGGAAAAGTGTATGTCAGCCTCGATGAAAAATTGCTGTTTAAATCCGGAAAATACAACATCGATGCCCGCGGAAAGTCGGCTCTGCAAAAGCTGGCCGATGTGCTTGCCGAGAATGCCGATGTCAATATTGTCATTGAAGGGCACACCGACGACGTTCCCTTGCAAAGCAAAAGCGATATACAGGACAACTGGGATCTGAGCGTCAAACGCGCCACCACAGTAGTAAAGGTGCTTTTGGAGAATAAAAAACTGGCACCGGAAAGGTTAATGGCCGCTGGACGGGCTGAGCACCATCCCATTGAGAAGGCAAAAACAGCCGAAGCCCGCGCAAAAAACCGGCGGACAGAAATTATCCTGACACCCAAACTGGATGAGTTGTTGCAAATCTTAGAAAATAAATAGTTTATGAAACTCCTTTTTGCAACAAACAACGAACACAAGCTGTACGAAATATCGGCTCTAATGCCAAATAGCATTGAATTGGTTGGTCTTGCACAAGCCGGAATAACCGAAGACATACCCGAAACCGGCGACACGTTGACCGAAAATGCGCTTATAAAAGCCGAATATGCCTTTAACAAAACCGGCTTGTGGTGTTTTGCTGACGACACCGGCCTGGAAGTGGAAGCACTGAACGGTGCTCCTGGCGTACATTCGGCACGCTATGCCGGCGAAGCCAAAAACTCGATCGATAATGTAACCCTCTTGCTGAAGAATATGAGTGGCAAAGAGAACCGGAACGCGTGTTTCAAAACTGTTATAGCCCTTATCTTCAATAACGAACGCTACCTTTTCGAGGGCATTGTCGGGGGGAGAATCATTGACACCCCCATCGGAACTGCCGGATTTGGATACGATCCCGTTTTTGTTCCCAACGGTTTTAATGAAACTTTTGCCCAAATGCCCCTGGAGTTGAAAAACAGCATTAGCCATCGTGCCCGGGCTGCCCAAAAGCTACTCGATTTTATAAGAACATTGCCCGTTGTACAATAATTTTCAAAAACTACTGTTCCTAAAGTGTAAAGTTTCACCACGTTGTTGGGTGTAAAGTTTAAGATTTCCCGACTTT
>JBBISE010000069.1:0-16651 GCA_037441445.1 Salinivirgaceae bacterium | reverse complement strand
AAAGTCGGGAAATCTTAAACTTTACACCCAACAACGTGGTGAAACTTTACACGTACCTACATTTCTATAATGGCCTTAACCAAATTGTAGGCCCCTTCATGAATTTGCTTTATGGTCGAATCGAGCATGTAGCAAGGTGTGGTCACAATCTTGTTTTGCATGTCGATGGCCACTTCGCCGTGTTTCGTGTTTTTGTGGGTCGAGCCCATGCTTTTAATAGCCTCGGCTGTACCCTTGTCCTGTCCAATGGTTACTTCCACATTTCCCAGGATTTTCGAGATCATGGCCGGTGCAATGCACAGGGCGCCAATGGGTTTGCCTGCTTTGTGGGTATCGCGGACTGCTTTCTCGACATCCGTATTTACTTTACAGTCAGGGCCATCAACGGCAAATGTACACAGGTTTTTTGCTACTCCAAAACCGCCGGGAAATATAAGGGCATCAAATTCAGCGGGTTTGTATTCGTTCAAGGGTTTGATTTTTCCCCTTGCAATACGGGCCGATTCAACCAAAACATTTCGTTTCTCGCCCGATTCCTGACCGTTCAGGTGATTAACTACGTGCATCTGCTCAACGTTCGGGGCAAACAGTGTGTACGTGCAGTGTAATTGGTCAATAGCCAACATGGTCATGACCGATTCGTGGATTTCGGCTCCGTCATAAACGCCGCATCCCGACAGTACAACGGCAAACGATTTTGTCTTCATGTTCTTGGTGTATTTATGGATTAATGTTTTGATATACAGTTATTTAAAACTCAGTTTTTGCAAATGTGAATATACAATTTTTTATTTGATTTTGCAACTCTGTTTTTTATTTTCACGTACAGCGAAATTGTTTATATTGTTAAAGATGAAGTTAATAAGAAAGCAAGGATAATAAGGAATCATACCATCTTAATCCACTCAAAAATTTTCTTTTCACATCCTCCAACCACCTTAGAAAAAGAAAAATGATTTTTTGGGAAAATTTTCGCCACTTTTAAAATCTTTTGTATATTTGCAGCCCCCTTAGGGTCGTTAACTCAGTTGGTTCAGAGTGTTACCTTGACAGGGTAGAAGTCACTGGTTCGAATCCAGTACGACCCACAAAGCCGGTTCTAAAAATCGGCTTTTTTATTGGGTTCTGGCTTGAAAATTGTGTGGTTTCGCTCCATAATTAGAGGAATATGCGCGTTTTCGACCTAAAACCCACTGATAATAAAACCTTTGCACAAGAAGCCCTGCAATTGTTCCAAAAGCAAGCCGTTGAAGTTGCTATATATCGAGAATTTATTGAAAACCTGGGCATTAATCCAAAATCGGTTACTCGAATCCACGAAATACCCTTTCTTCCTGTCGAGTTTTTTAAGTCGTTTGATGTTTACTGTGGAAAGCAACCGCCCGAAATTGTGTTTACCAGTAGCTCGACAACAAACACAGGTCAATCAAGGCATTTGGTTTCAGACATTGAAATCTATAAAGCATCGTTTATCAGCAGTTTTCGTTATTTTTTTGGCAATCCTCAAGACTTTTGTTTTCTTTTTCTATTGCCTTCCTACATGGAGCGCGAGGGATCTTCGCTTGTGTTTATGGCCGAAGAGTTGGTAAAAATGAGCAACTACGGGCAAAGCGGTTTCTATTTGCATAACCACGACGATTTGTATGCTCAACTTATTGAAAACGAAGATAACAACAATCCTACTTTTCTTTTCGGTGTTTCGTTTGCTCTGCTCGATTTTGCCGAGAAATTTAAACTCAACCTGAAATCGACCACGATTATGGAAACCGGAGGAATGAAAGGGCGCCGCGCGGAATTGCCCCGCGAGGCCTTGCACCAAATTCTTACCTCGGCCTTTGGGGTTAATACCATTTACAGCGAATATGGTATGACCGAACTGTTAAGCCAGGCCTATTCCAACGGCAATGGGCTCTTCAGTACTCCACCCTGGATGAAAATAGTGCTCTACAATCCTTACAACCCACTTGAGGTCAGTAATAATAACTCGGGAGGAATCAATATCATCGATTTGGCAAACCGCGATTCCTGTGCCTTTTTGCAAACATCGGATATCGGTAGGGTTCATCCCAATGATCAATTCGAAATTCTGGGACGTTTCGACTATAGCGATGTTCGTGGTTGCAATTTGTTGGTTTACTGACAACTAATTATTACCTGAAAAGAAATTGCAGGTTTTTAGGTTTGAATTTCGGCCAATTTAAACCATATTTGTACATTTGAGATTCCAATTTGAAGTACGAATATTCACCATGCAACATAATATACAAATCCACGAAATGCATAAACCCGGTTGGATCGAGGTTATAGTCGGTAGCATGTTTTCCGGCAAGACCGAGGAGTTGATCCGCCGTATGCGCCGCGCTCAATACGCTAAACAAAAAGTCGAGATTTTCAAACCTAAAATTGATGTCCGCTATTCGGAAGAAGAAGTGGTGTCTCACAATGCCAATGCTATACGATCAACGCCCGTCGAGTCGTCGGGAAGCATTTTGTTGCTAACATCCGATGTGGATGTTGTAGGCATTGACGAAGCCCAGTTCTTTGATAAAGGCATTGTGGATGTTTGCGAATCACTTGCCAATAAGGGTATTAGGGTGATTGTGGCCGGGCTGGACATGGACTTTCTTGGCCGCCCGTTTGGCCCCATTCCTACCTTAATGGCTAAAGCCGAATATGTTACGAAAGTACATGCTATTTGCGTACGATGCGGAAGCCTGGCTAACTATTCGCACCGTTTTGCAGGAAGCGAAAAGCTGGTTCAACTGGGCGAGTCGGACACCTACGAACCCCTTTGCCGTCAATGCTTTAACCGTGTAATGAACGAATAACATGGCCTACACGCTGAACCAAATAGCCGAAATAACCCGCGGAACCTTAGTGGGAAATCCAAATGTCGAGGTATCGGTACTGTTGACCGATTCAAGATCGCTGCGTTTTCCTGACAAGGTAATGTTTATTGCACTCCGTGGAGCATCAGGCGATGGACACAAATATCTCCAATCGCTTTTGAACAAAAAAGTTGGTGCCTTTTTAACGGAAAGCCTGCCTGAAAATCTGGAGATACCTTCGGGTGTAGGCTTTGTAATAGTAAAAAATTCATTGGAAGCGTTGCAAACACTGGCCACAGAACACCGAAAACGGTTTACGTGCCCGGTGGTGGGCATTACAGGAAGCAACGGGAAAACGATAGTAAAAGAGTGGCTAAACCATTGTTTGCAAAACGATTTTGAGGTTACCCGAAGCCCTCGCAGCTACAACTCACAAATTGGAGTTCCGCTCTCGGTATGGGAGTTGTCCGAAAAGACGGAGATTGGGATTTTTGAAGCCGGAATCTCGCAACCCCACGAAATGGAAAAGCTTGCTGCCATTATAAAACCCACCATTGGAATTTTTACTAATCTGGGCGATGCCCATCAGGAGAATTTTATCGACAAAGAGCAAAAACTGAAGGATAAACTGCTTTTATTTTCCGATGTCCATACGCTTGTTACATCCTCGGACAACACCCTGCTTTGGAACGCTTTTACCACCTTGTTTGCCAATAAAACGCTGGTTACCTGGGGGACAAATCCCACTGACATAATCAGGGTGACCAGCAAAAACATTACCGAAAATGGAACACATGTATTGCTGGAGTACCAAGGGCGCCAATTCCGACTGACAATCCCTTTTCCCGATTCCGCATCGTTCCAGAACGCCATGAACGTGGTTGCCTTTTTGTGTCTCTATGGTTACGATTCCGACACCATTTCCCACAGAATTAGCCAATTACAGAATATTGACATGCGATTGGAAATGAAAGCCGGACGAAATAATTGCACCGTCATCAATGACAGTTACAATTCCGATTTGGTTTCACTGGCGTCTTCGCTTGAATATTTGGCAGCTCAGAACCAAACAATTAACAAAGTAGTTGTTGTTAGTGATATATTGCAAAGTGGCTATTCTCCAGAGGCTCTATACAGAAAAGTGGCCGATTTAGTCCTGTTCTACTCCCCCAAAACCTTCATTGGAGTGGGAACTCAAATATCCGGATTTAGACACTTGTTTGGAAAAAATTCGTTATTCTTTTCCACCACAGAGGATCTGATCGCATATTTCGAAAAATATCCCCCACAAAACAGCACACTACTGTTAAAGGGAAGCCGTCCTTTCCGATTCGAGCGCATTGACCGCATGCTGCAGGAAAGGCAGCACCGTACGGTCATGGAAGTCAACCTCGATGCCATGGTTTCAAACTTGCGGCATTTTCGCGCCAGGTTAAACCCGGGAACAAAAATCATAGCAATGTTAAAGGCCTTTGGTTATGGTAGTGGTTCATACGAACTGGCCAGTATTCTTCAGCACCACAGGGTTGATTATCTGGCGGTTGCCTTTACTGACGAAGCCGTTCATTTACGCGAAAATGGTATCAGGATGCCAATAATGGTTATGAACCCGGGTGTGGAAACGTTTCCCGAATTGGTTGAATATAATCTTGAACCCGAAGTGTTTGGCTTCGAATTTTTGTTAGCCCTTGATAAATATCTGGCTAAAAATGCCGTTTCCGATTTTCCGATCCATGTTAAAATCGATACGGGAATGAACCGATCCGGTTTTAAAAGCACGGATATTGAAAATCTTTGCAACGCTTTGAAAATGTGCAGGCAGGTCAGGGTCATGTCCGTTTTCAGTCACCTAGCGGCTGCCGATGAGCCCCAGTTTGATGACTTCACACAACGTCAAATTGCAGAGTTTCATGATATTACAGAATATATATCAGCACAAATCAAGTATGCCTTTTTCAGGCACATCCTCAATTCCGCCGGAGCCGAGCGCTTTACGGCCTACCAGTTCGAAGCCGTAAGATTGGGGATTGGTCTCTACGGAATAAGTTTCACCAATGATCAGTCCATAAAGCAGGTGGCTACATTGCGTTCGCGTGTAATGCAGGTGAAAGAAATCGAACCCGGAGAAACCGTGGGGTACAGCCGCAAAGGCAAAGTAATGAGAACATCGACCATTGCTACCATTCCCATTGGCTATGCTGACGGTTTCAGGCGCATGCTGGGAAACGGAAATGGAAAAATGCTTGTAAAAGGAAGACTGGCCCCGACCATAGGCAACATCTGCATGGATATGAGCATGATAGACGTTACCGGATTGGACGTGAAAGAGGGGGATGATGTTGTCATTTTTGGAGAAGGATTGCCTCTTGGAGAAGTAGCCCGGGATATGGGAACAATTCCTTATGAGGTACTTACCGGAATTTCGGGTAGAATTCGACGGGTTTATTTTCGGGAATAACGAATGAAAAAAAGTGCCTTATGGGACGACAGAATGAAACTACCAGAAATCGAACCGATGAGGTGGCCGAATTTGTTCTTAACCAGAATTTTGACATTCTGGAAGAAGGAATTCCCCCTTGCTTATGCTGCATTGATGAACCATCCAAAGAAAAAAAGCTAAATCCTTTTGTTTCTATGTTCGACGAGGAATTCCGTGACATCATCCTCGACATGTTGGTAATATCCGTAAAGCAAAGGCAAAAATCGGACTGCGAAGCCATACTTCATTTCAATGGAGCCAATATGTGGGTTTTTGTTCAGGCTATTCCAAGAAACTTCGATGACAGAATCTTGATTGAGGTCCGCCTTTTTGACATTTCAAAGCGCAAATATATTGAGGATTCGGTATCCGAAAAAGTAAGCTTTCCCAAAAGTCTGGTTAAAATTGGGACAATTTTTTCGTCATCCAACGATATCTCCTTGGCAATTGCTGAATCAATGAAGCTTATAATGAACGACTTAAAAGTGCATACCCTGTCCATTTACCGCGATATCCCCGACGAAGAGCATTTTGTTCTTGATAAATACGAAATACATCCCGATTTGGCGGCGAATTATCCCACCGATTCAGTATTGCCATATCGGACGGTGTTGGGGTTCAAAAAAGTACTCGAGGAGCAGGGAATAATAGTATCTGAATCGCCCGACGAAAAATTCACCGCTGTATTGCGAAACCGGATTCAACTGGTAGGTATTGAATCCTTTGTTTGTGCCCCTATTTTTATCACGGGGAAATTCTATGGGGTTCTGGTAGCTGCAAATGCACACGAGCGTCACTGGGCACCACAGGAAATTGACTTTATTCATGCCAGCGCCCTAATTTTGGGACAGAATATTGATAGAGAAATTATTAAAAAACAAATACTTACAACCAGAAACGATTTTGTAAATATTTTCAACAATGCTTCTGACCTGGTTTTTATTGTCAACCTGGACGGAACCATTATCGAAGCCAATGCAACAGCAACAAAAGCAACCGGATATGAACGGAACGAATTACTGGGAAAACATGTCGAAGACATCTCGATCAATTCTGCAGGTATTGAACCTGTTATGGCCGGCGAGATGCACCAGTCCAGGCAGTTGATTTTTGGAACTTCGCTTAAAAAAAAATCGGGCGAATTGGTGCCTATTGAAGTACGTGAGAAAATTGTCACCTACAATAACCGTAAATGCATACTGACCATTGCACGCGACATTACCGACAGGAAGCAGTTTGACCGGTTAATATTACAAACCATCATTGAAACCGAGGAGCGCGAGCGCAAACGCTTTGCCGAAGCATTGCACGATGATTTGGGTCCGTTGCTGAGTGCACTCAAGATATATACCAACCTTTTGGTAAATAAGAAGTTTGATCCACGGTCCGATGTTTTGGCCATGGAGCAAATGAACCAGATTATTGAGCAGGCAATTCAAACAACAAAGCAAACAGCAGCCAACCTGATGCCCAATGTCCTAGCCGATTTTGGACTAGTTGAGGCTGTTACTGATTTTGTTTCAAAAGTAGCCACAACAAAAGTAATAGACCTTACATTTGATTGCGAAATCAGAGATGCCGTTATCAAGGGGAATACCAGTAAGGTTTTGTTTGGTGTTGTAAAAGAGCTGATTAACAACACAATAAAACACTCAAAGGCACAGAGTGCAAAACTTACCATGGTTAAAGAACAGGAGAAGCTGGCCATACTATTCGAGGATAACGGGACAGGGTTTGATTTTAATCAGATGCTTCGAAATGAAAACAACGGTATGGGAATTAAAAACATTGTCAGTAAAATTGATTCGTTGGGTGGAACCATCAGAACCAACAAGGTTTTGCCTCATGGTTTTTCAATTGCTATTTTATTGGAATTTACAGAAGTTCTGAAATAGTAATGGGTTGAGAATGCGAATACAGATAGGAGAAGTGCAAAATGCCAATTCAACGTTGATTCCACAAATAAAAACCAAAAACCGTTTGCCATGTGGTAATAAAAACTTAATTTTGCCCCAACAATAAAACAAACAAATCAACTCAAAAAACATAGTTAAACTAGCTGCTTAAAGATTTTAAGGCATTATATATCAGGATGTAAAGAATGTCGATATTCACCGCAACCTGAAACTTTGGCGAAAAAATTCTTTAGGCAGCTTCTGTTACTTTTAAATCAAATCAGCTATGGCAGAAAAATCAACGTTAATTGAGAAAGAGAATGTGGTAATCCGGTTCTCAGGCGACTCGGGCGACGGGATGCAGCTAACCGGAATGCAATTCTCAAACACATCGGCGCTGTTTGGCAACGATGTATCCACTTTCCCCGATTATCCGGCCGAGATCCGAGCCCCGCAAGGAACCATTGGCGGAGTATCCGGGTTTCAGTTGCACTTTGGAAGCAGTCAAATCACCACACCAGGAGATTTTTGCGATGTACTGGTGGCCATGAACCCCGCTGCATTGAAAGCTAACCTTCGTTGGGTTAAACCAGGTGGTACTATCATTGTCAACATCGATGCATTTAACGACAAAAATCTTGAGAAAGCCGGATATACAAGCAATCCACTTCCTGAGTACAAACAAGGGGACTACAATATTATTGAGGCACCCATCACCCAGCTGACTCAGGATGCCATGAAAGAAATCACTGCCGATAACAAAAGCGTTTTACGTACCCGTAACATGTTTGCTCTGGGAATGACCTATTTCATGTTTGACAGACCCTTGGATCACACACTGAAATTTTTTGACCAAAAGTTTGGAAAGAAACCGGAAGTAGTGCAGTCAAATAAAATGGTACTTGAGGCGGGGTTCCACTATGCTGAAACCATTGAAGCCCTTGCCACGAAAAGGATTCATGTAGCGCCGGCCAAACAGGAGCCCGGAACATACAGAAACATTAACGGCAATACAGCCACCGCTTGGGGATTGATTGCCGCCGCCGAAAAAGCAAAATTGGAATTATTCCTAGGTTCTTACCCTATTACTCCTGCAACCGAAATTCTGATGGAACTTGCTGATCGCAAGGATCTTGGTGTTAAAACCTTCCAGGCCGAAGATGAAATTGCCGGAATCTGTACAGCCATTGGAGCCGCATTTGCAGGTGATTTGGCTGCCACATCCACTTCAGGCCCTGGTTTGTCACTAAAATCAGAAGCTATTGGCTTGGCTGTCATGACCGAGTTACCTTTGGTAATCGTAAACGTGCAGCGTGGAGGACCATCGACAGGTTTGCCAACCAAAACCGAGCAGTCCGATCTGATGCAGGCTCTTTATGGCCGGAACGGTGAATGTCCTGCCGTGGTTATTGCAGCAAGTACTCCCAGTAATTGTTTTCAATACGCCTTCGAATCAGCAAAATTTTCACTCGAACACATGACCCCGGTTATCCTCCTTACCGATGGTTTCCTTGCAAACGGTAGCGAACCATGGAAAATACCTTCCATGAAGTCCTTACCGGAAATTAAACCACCATATGCAAAACAAGGTGAAAAGTATCAGCCCTATGCACGCGATGAGAAAAAACTCAGCCGCTTTTGGGCTATTCCCGGAACGCCCGGATTAGAGCACCGTGTGGGTGGTCTTGAAAAAATGAACGTTACCGGAACAGTGTCGTATATTCCTGAAAATCATCAGGTAATGTCTGATCTTCGAGAGGAAAAAGTGGCGCGGATTCAAAATGACATTCCAAAACAAACCGTTTATGGTGACGAAAAAGGCGACCTTTTGGTTGTGGGCTGGGGCGGTACCTATGGACACCTTTACAACGCAGTGAAAAATATGCGCCAGGAAGGACATAAAGTCAGTCATTGCCACTTTAATTACATCAATCCACTTCCATCGAACGTGGCCGAAATTTTTGCCCGTTTCAAATACATTGTTGTTTGTGAAATCAACTATGGGCAGTTTGCCAACTATTTGAGAATTAAACATCAACAATTTAATTATCTGCAATACAACAAGTTAATGGGCCTGCCATTTACCGTGAACGAACTGGAAGAATGTTTCACAAAAATTTTAAAGGAGAAATAATTATGGCTGAAGTACAATATAAACCAACAGATTTTAAAAGTGATCAGGACGTACGCTGGTGTCCTGGTTGTGGCGACCATGCAATTTTAAACTCGATGCTGAAATCGATGGCCAACTTAGGTTGTCCTAAAGAAAAAGTTGTTGTTGTCTCTGGGATCGGCTGTTCATCACGCTTCCCATATTATGTTTCAACGTATGGCTTTCACGGTATCCATGGAAGGGCTTCGGCTATTGCTTCGGGTATTAAAACTGCGAATCCGGAACTTTGCGTATGGCAAATAACTGGCGACGGCGATGCCATGGCCATTGGAGGAAACCACTTCATTCACACAGTACGCCGTAACCTAAACCTTAATATCATAGTTTTCAACAACGAAATTTATGGTTTAACAAAAGGCCAGTATTCTCCAACCTCGAAAATGGGTGCAAAAACCAAAACATCACCCTACGGAACCGTTGAGCCTCCTTTCCGCCCGGGCGAATTGGTTATTGGAGCCCAGGGCCACTTCTTTGCCCGGACCATTGACGTAATGGTTCACTTGTCGAGCGAAGTTTTTGAAGAGGCAGCCCGATTCGATGGGGCATCGGTTGTTGAAGCTCTTGTTAACTGTGTGATTTTCAACGAAGGTACACACGATGTCATTACTTCTAAAGAGTATCGCGATGATCGTACCATTGTGCTCCGCCATGGCGAGAAAATGATTTTTGGAAAAGACAAGGACAAAGGTCTTGTTCTTGAGGGATTGGGCCTTAAAGTGGTAACCATTGGCCAGAACGGATACACATTAGACAACGTGTTAACCCACAATGCCTTTGAGGCAAACCCTGGTATTCATCTTATGCTCAGCAATATGTCTTACCCTGAGTATCCCGTTGCATTAGGGGTTATCAGGGCGGTTAAAAACATCCCATATGAACAAAGGGTCAGAACCCAAATTGCCGAAGTACAGCAAAAAGCCAAAATCAAAAACATGGACGATTTGTTGAATTCCGGAAGCACTTGGACAGTGAAGTAAAGCAAACTCAGAGTATAAGAACGGGGAAGTGGAGAAATTCGCTTCCCTTTTTTATTTGTCTGATAAACAGGGATGATAAGTCAAATTCTGTCGCAACATAATCTTTTTCACAGTAAATTATTTAAAATGATTTTAGATAACATGATGAGTGTCATATTTTATTCCCAAAAAATAAAATACTTTTGTACCTGAAATGAAACTACTCCGTAACATACATAAAGGATTTATCTTATTTTTAGTACCCCTGGTGGCGATACTATTCACCAATGCCTCGGTAAATAAGCACTACCACCGATGGCATGGGATTATGGTTGGGCACGCCCACCCCTTTAAAACCCCGATTACAGGGCAACCACACCAACACAGCGATGCAGAATTCGTTCTGTTTAATTTGCTGTCAGTCGATAAAATTGACGAGCAACTTGTCTTTCATCCTTCCAGTGATGCATTTTGCCTTGAATCGGAGTTCTCTTTTGCCTTTATCACCACAAACCATATAAATTCCAAAGTCTGTCAATCAAGGCTTAGGGCTCCCCCTGTGTTTTAGTTGTTGATTTGCGCTCCTGAATAGAATTTTTTCAGGCATCCTGCAAATATTGCATCACAGCGTTTTTTCCACTAAAAACCTCTTTTTGTTTTGCAGTGGAATGTATTCTGGAATGCTTTTTCCCAATGGCTTTGGGATCAAATTTCAATAACTAAAATTTAAATTTTTACAATGAAAGTAGGACTTATTATACTTTTCCTGACTTCGTGTCTTTCTGTTTTTGCCCAGGATATGTTTGAAGGCGATCCTCACAAACCACGTACCGATGCCAATATTATGGGTCACGTTGTTGATAAGAATGGCGAGCATTTGCCATTTGTAAATATTGCCATTAAAGGCTCTACTATTGGCGCATCAACTGATATATCAGGACATTATCTTTTAACCAACTTGCCCGAGGGAGACTTCACGCTCATTATTTCAGGGATTGGGTACAAGCAACAGCAAAGGCAGGTTTCGGTTGTACCAGGTAAAACACAAGAACTTAATTTTGAATTAGAACCGGATATCATCAGTCTTGAGCAGGTTGTTGTTACAGCCGATAGAAACTCCTCAAACCGGCGCGATGCCACTGTTGTTGTCAATGTTGTATCGGGAAAAACCTTTCAAATGACTCATTCCGAGAATCTGACCGATGGGTTGGTTTTTACATCAGGACTGAGGGTCGAGAACAATTGCCAGAACTGTGGATTCAATCAGGTTCGGCTTAACGGAATGGAAGGCCCCTATTCGCAAATTCTTATCAACAGCCGGCCGGTTTTTAGCGGACTGGCTGGTGTCTATGGCCTGGAATTAATGCCCGCGGGTATGATAGAACGTGTTGAAGTTGTTCGGGGAGGCGGGTCTGCTTTGTACGGTGGAAATGCCATTGCCGGTGTTGTTAATATTATCACTAAAGAGCCCAAGCAAAATACGTTTCAGGTTGGAGCCAATGGTAAAATAATTGGCCCTGGAACCAGTAGCGATAAAATGGCCGGAGGAACCGATCTTTTCTTTAATTCCGGATTCGCCAATGCAAGCAATTCCTCCGGCATTTTTCTCTATGGAAACAAGGTAAATCAGCAACCATGGGATGCCAACAACGACGATTTCTCAGAATTGACGCAAAAAAAAGGATATTCTGCCGGATTTTCAGCGTATTTCAAGCCAAATCATAGCAATAAAATTACACTTGACTATTACACTATGAATGAGGCCAGGCGTGGTGGCGATGGTTTCGACCGGCCTCACCACGATTCGCGCACCACAGAATCTGTAGCGCATGATATCAACGGCGGCAACCTCGATTATTTCTCCTACCTGAAAAATTCCAACAACACCCTGAATGCTTATGTGGCCGTCCAGAATGTCGATCGGCAAAGCTACTACGGGGCTCTTTACGATACAACGGCTTACGGAAATACATCAAGCCTGAGCTTCAACTCAGGAATTCAGTTAACATTAAAGCCCGAGAAACTTTTGTTCGCCCCTGCAACATTTACTACAGGTCTTGATTACACGTTCAGCAATATGTTCGATGAGAAACTTAACTCCGAAAACACACCAAATGCAAAAAATGCCGTCGTCTCGAACCAAATGTCGCAAACCCTGGGTTTGTTTGCCCAAAACGAGTGGATGTTCGGGCGTTTCCACTTGCTGCTTGGTGGCCGATTAGATCGCTACGGCGTAAAAGATGTGGAGCACGGAACGGGGGACTGTGGCGAATTTGTATTCGTTCCAAGGCTTAACCTGTTGACCGATGTCACCGAAAAAATTCAGTCGAGGCTTAGTTTTTCGACCGGTTACAGGGCTCCACAGATATTCGATGAGGATTTGCACATCTTGACCTCAGGAGCCAGAACCATAATTCATAGCAATGATCCGGAATTGACCACCGAAAAATCATATAGCCTTAGTGGATCATTTGATTACACAGGAAATATTTCAGCAGCACCACTTTATTTTCTTACTGAGGGCTTCTATACCCGTTTGCAAAATCCGTTTACAAATGAGTTGACTGAGGCTAATGAAAATGGCATTGTAAATTCAGTAAGAGTAAACGCCAAAACCGGGGCTACAGTAGCCGGAGTCAATCTGGAAGCTAAAATCGCCCTCCGGCAGAAAATCGATTGGCAGGCTGGTTTTACTATTCAGCAAAGCCTTTTTGACGAAGGGCAACAATGGGGGGAAGATTCGTTAAACTTATCAAAGCAAATTGTTCGCACTCCTCAGCAATATGGATTTATAACTTTCGATTATAAACCCACACACCACCTCACCACTAGTGTGACCGGAATATACACCGGATCAATGCATGTGCCTCATTTGCCAGGTGGAATTGGTGTCGATGGAAGCGAAAATGAAGTGGAAGAGTTGGTAAAAACCCCTTCTTACTTCGATATTGGTGTGAAAGTCACCCACTTGTTCGACATCGGGTCGGATATGCATTTAGAGCTTTCTGTGGGAGTAAAAAACCTGCTCAATAGTTACCAAAGCGATTTTGACCGAGGAGTTAACCGTGATGCAGGGTATATTTATGGCCCCAAGAACCCACGAACCGTGTACTTTGGAATAAAAATAGGAATGTTTTAGATAGAAAAAACGCCACTTGAAATTTCAAAGTGGCGTCTTTTTCAAAAGAAGTCTCACTTCTTTTTTCCTTTTTTCCCCTTGTTATACATCACCAGGAGATAGACTTCGTACATGCCCTGCTCGTTTTGTCTTGAGGCTCGTTCAACAATGACTACGTCAGTCAAGGTGGCTTCGACTTTTGTTTTTTCAAGCTTCGCCGTTGCTGTGGTATCTTTTCCTGCCGGTTCTTGCCTTGCCTGAACTTCGGTGGGGCCAATTAATTGAGCCAATTCATTAAAAGCGTTCATGCGTGCTTTTTCGTTTGCTATGGTTTGGCTCAGGGATTGTCCATAACCTATGGCGTAAACTTTTTGCCTCTTGGCTTTAGGAGGGTTATTGACCCATTTTGGTGGAAAAATATCACTACTTTGTGCTGAAATACAATTAGATACTAAGATTAACGCTGTCAGGATTGTAAAAACGTTTCTCATAATTTTTCTGTTTACGGATTTGTCCTGCAATTTACTGATTTTCATTACAACCCGTTTAAAATTGTGAGGCAAAATATCCTAACTGATTGTTAATCTCCCAACGACAGAATTTCACCTGCCCTGTTCTTGAATGTTAAAATCCGTTGAAAAAATCGAAAAAAGGTTAACTTTGCCTGTTCAGAAAACGAAAACAGCCAATGAAACCTGAAATTGTCATTTCCCTTTTGTTGGGATACTTTTTAATCCTCTACCTTACCTCGCGTTTAACAGCCCGAAAGACAGACAACGCTTCGTTTTACCTCGCCGGTCGAAAATCACCATGGTATATTATTGCTTTTGGAATGATTGGGTCATCTTTAAGCGGAGTGACCTTTATTTCGGTTCCCGGCTGGGTTGTAAATAGCAATTTTAGCTACATGCAAATGGTTCTTGGCTACGTAGTTGGATATTTCGTCATAGCCTACGTTCTGCTACCAATCTATTATAAATTAAATGTGACATCCATTTATGCTTATCTCGAACACCGGTTTGGCGTTTCAGCGTACAAAACAGGCGCAACCCTTTTCATCATCAGTCGCACCATTGGTTCTGCATTCCGCTTATTCATTGTAAGTACTGTTTTGCAAGTGTCTGTATTCGACCATTTTTCTATTCCTTTTTACGTTACAGTCATACTTACTATTCTCTTAATCTGGCTTTATACCAGCAAAGGGGGAATAGGTACCATAATCTGGACTGATGTTCTTCAAACGGCGCTCCTTCTTATTGCTGTGGTGCTTACGGTGATTGAAATCGGGCATTCTCTCGATTTGGGAATTTCTGACGTATTCAGTTCCGTTTTCCAAAATTCCCATAGCCAGATATTTTATTTCGATGATTGGCGTGCTGACTCTTTTTTCTTTAAACATTTTTTAAGCGGAATGTTTATCACCATTGTTATGACTGGGCTTGATCAGGACATGATGCAGAAAAATCTGAGCTGCAGGAACCTGAAAGAAGCCCAAAAAAACGTGGTATCCTATGGGATTGCCTTCGTGCCCATTAATTTGTTGTTCATGTCCTTGGGATTGTTGTTGGTAATGTACGCTCAGCAGCATCAAATTGATATTCCTTCTAAAACGGACGAGCTTTATCCAGCCATTGCTTTCGGGGGATATTTGAGTCCATTGGTAGCTGTTGCCTTTATAATAGGGTTGGTTGCCGCGGCGTACTCCTCGGCGGATTCTGCCCTGACGGCTCTGACAACCTCTTTTACGGTCGATATTCTGGGATTCAACCACGAGAAAATAGACACCCCAAAAGCAGTTAGAATCCGGAAATGGGTACATTTGGGCATATCAGGACTAATGGTTGTTGTCATTGTTACATTCAGGGCAATAACCGACCAAAGTGTTATTAGTGCTATTTTTAGGGTGGCCGGATATACCTATGGTCCCCTTTTAGGAATGTTTGCCTTTGGAATCTTTACAAAGCACCAAGTTAAACCATACATGATTCCCATTTTAGGAATTTTATCTCCCTTGATTTGCTACTTTTTACAAGTAAATGCCGAAAAAATGTTTGACGGATACAAAATGGGATACGAATTGCTCATTATTAATGGCGCAATAACCTATGCAGGGTTGTGTTTTTCCAAAATTGGGAAAGAGTTCCAGAACTGAGCCGGATTTAAAAGCTATGCGTAAAAATACGGATAATTAAAATATTGATGTTGAGTTATATGGATATTTTGGCACGTCGGTTGTTTATTTGAAAGCAAATACCCGAAGCTATGGACTCAAAATTAACAACAATACTCCGCAGTACCATCGAATCCCTAAGGGACGAGGTAACAGAAAATCTGAAGATTATCAGGAGTAACGAGAAAATTGTGCGCCAGATTTTGAATCAAGGCTTACAAAACAAGGAATTTGAAAAGATTAACGCACTTTACGAAGTAAATCGTAACCTGCTTAATAAAAACAAGGAGGCCATTAACATTCAATTGAAGATGATCAACTTTTTGAACACCTATCGTGTTAATGTCCCTTTAAACCAATCTCCTGGGGTAAATGATGAAGACGCATTCACTACCAGGGATTTGAACGAGCAGTTCATAGTTCCCTCCAATGTGTCAAAAGCCGATTTAGACTCAATAGGAGTTTCAGAAATTACCGAGGAAGATTATTTTAACCTCACAATAGAGGGAAAAATAGTGTTTAACAGAAGCCATCCGTATTTCGAAAACGAGAATTTTTATCAAAAGTTGATGGCGCATTATACTACAACAGAAAATTATGAAATGTGTGCCAGGATTCTACGAAAATAAGTATCTCTGCCACCCTTTTCTAAACATTTTTAGCAACAAATTGTTGAAGGTTAGTAGAAGTTAGATAGTAATGCGAATTAAGGGTTGAAATACATAATAAACAAGAAAATAAAACATTATGCATAGCGTAAAATAAATGGAAATAATATTGTAAAATACCTTGGAAATCACCATCTTAAAGGATTAAACCTCTTTAATCTCTTTAGACATGATTCCCAAGGACAAAGCATTTAATCTAACAGCTATGTATCTGTATATCTGTGATATATACAAGCATGAACTACAATATCATTGCCAAAGATTCTCGAATAATAAGAATCCTGAATTTACTGACCAAGAAATTATGACTATCTGTCAAGTTTCATAAGGTTGTTGGTTAAAACAATCTTGCTTTGATTTAAAT
>JBBISE010000068.1:0-16692 GCA_037441445.1 Salinivirgaceae bacterium | reverse complement strand
TGTGGGACTACCCTCTCAAAATTCCTCTAATCGCTAATGCGTAATCTGGGATAAAATTGCAAATCAAATGGATGGTGCTTAGTCGGTTCTATTATAGATATACAATGTACTTGGGGTTTTGTTTGATAGGCCAACCTTTGTTTTTTATCTTTTTGATAGAACACCCACATAAAACAGGTTGATCCTGCTCTGGTGCAGAATAGGCTAGCGGTTGTTTTCAAAAAGGCAACACTTTTTTGCTGAAGCTGAGAGAGGGAGGGAGTGATCCCCCTACTTTTCAGCAGTCGGGTCGATGGATATTCTCCAATTTTTCAGCTATTTGCAGAAGGGATTCTGCACTTGAAGGCGTAGTGAGATCAATGCTTTGGGTTTTCAGAAACGCCAGAAACTCGTCGCTTATGTCACTTTTTGCATAAAATTTTTCATGCGCAAAGTTCAGGTATTTGACTACCTGAAACGCATCGAATTTCCGGTACAGCCGCTTTCGAAAGCTTTGAAGAGTGGAACATCCCAGATTGCATTCAGTTACTTTCTCCTGAAATCCGTTTTCGAGCCAAAAGGCTTTCAGGGCATCGGGGGCGTTAAAAATGTAACTGTTGATAATGGTCTCAGACGCGTTGAACAACTTGTCGGACAGTCTGGTAAAGTATTGTAAATCAAGGATGCTTTGAAAAGAATAGACTTTATACGAAAGGTTGTTTTCAGTAATTTGCTTTACGGCCATTCCCGTGCCAAACAAGACACGGGTCGATATTCTGGCAGCTGGGAACACCATCACGTTGTTTGGAACCAGGGTTCCGCCCAGTGGGAAAAGTTTGTTCAGAAAATAAAAATCTTCGCCGGCATTGCGGCGGTTCATTCCTCCCTGTTCTACATATACCGATGCCCTGACAGCAAAGGCCGAGCCAACGGTGTGAAACGCCCATGGCCAGCCAATGTACTGCATGGAAAGGCGATAATAACGTAAATACAATTCGTAAAGAACAATTGCTTTGCGCACTTCGATGGTTATGTTTTCTTTGGGATGTTGAAACGGAATGACCAATTGTCGTACGTTGGGATTTTTGAAGAAAAGACGTTCAATTTCAACCAGATAGTTCTCGCTTACGGTTGTGTCGGCATCCATGGAAGCAATAAAACCCTGCGGTTTATCCAGAGCATTGAACCTTCTGATGGCCTCGTCCATGCCCATTTTCCGGGCATAGCCGGGTCCGGCAAATTTCTTACGCACAGCTCCAATCCACACAGGCAATAGTTTGCGATTTGGGGCCTCCCAGGAATTCGAAAATTTAACCAGCTGTTGGAAAGTCTCTCTGTTTTGTGCTACAACTTCTTCGGACGAGTTTTCCGGGAAATTTACAACAACTATTACTTCAACCAAACCTTTGGGTGCTGTACATTCACCAAGGGAGTGCAGCGTTTTAAGAATGTCGGGTTCCGAAAAGCAAGGAATAACAACAACCCCCGACAATTGGTTATCGGGGGTTGTGGAAATATACGGTTTCTCTTGATTGGCTAAATACCTGTCAGCAAATGACATCCAAATTGATTTGGTTTATTTTTTTAACTTATATTCGGCATTCAAGCCTTGAACGACAGCGGATGTGATATTCAGACCGGGATGTCCCTGTATGATGGTGCCCATGCCGGTGTTGGTCAAGATTAAATCGTAGCCGGCTGTTTGGTTGTACCGACGGACATAATCCACAATGGTTTGGTACAGGATTTCATTTAGTCGCTGTTGTTCTGTCATCAGCTCGTTGGTTAGTTTTGATTCCAATCCTTCCAGTTCTTCCTTTTGTTCCATAAGCGACCGTTGTTGCATTTCCATAGAGGCCTGCGACAAGAAGCCACCGCGCTGGGCTTTGTCTTGAAATGCAAGGTATTCTTTTTCAAATGCTTTGGCTTTTTTTGCGAATTCGTCTTCGCTTTTTTGCCTTTTGGCGGAGAATTCTGTATTCATGGACAACGACTGGTCGTAAGAAAGCAGAACAGAGTCGATGTTGATATACGCTATTTTAAGGGCACCTCCCGGAGCTGCAATTTCAGCTTTTTTACTATCGGGGGCTTGAGAGCTGCATGGTAAGGCATACCGGTCAATAAATAACCATAAAACCATGATTCCAAGAACTATAAGGGCAACGTTTTTAATTTTTTCCATGAGTATTGTCTATTTTAGAGTGTTTTGCGGCTGCAAAGTAAACAAAAAGTCCCAAACTTGCCAAACCAATAATGAATGCATTTGTGTACCCAATAATTGGGGACAGTCCCAATCCTCCATTTGACAAAGGCCCCACAAGAAGGTATGTAACACAGACAATGGTTAAAAATGTGGCTGGAACCGAAACTAGCCAATGATTTTTCTTTTTGGTGACCAAATATGCGGCAGAAGTCCACAACACGATTACGGCCAAAATCTGGTTGGATATGCCCACATATTTCCAAACCGTCAGAAATTGGTCTTTTAGTTCGAAAGTCAGCAGGAATCCAACCAAAAAGAGGGGAATGGAGACCAACAATCGGTTAAACAGCGTTTTCTGATTCAACCCAATGCTGTCAGCAATAATGAGCCTGGCACTCCGAAACGCGGTATCGCCCGTGGTTATTGGGCAAGCCACAACGCCAATAATAGCCACAACTGCCCCGAAGGTTCCAAGCCACGAAGTGCAGATTTCGTTCACTATCCACGCCGGATCGGCAATCATGGTTTGTGGTTCAGAAATAGGTGTGGTCAGAACAGCGTTCGGTTCCTCAACGCCACCAAAAAAGTTCATGGCTACGGTTGCCCATATCAGGGCCACAATTCCTTCGGCAACCATGGCTCCGTAAAATGCCGGACGACCATATTTTTCGTTAGTCAGGCACCGGGCCATCATGGGCGATTGGGTGGCATGAAACCCTGAAATGGCACCACAGGAAATGACAATAAACATCATGGGAAACAATAAGTTTGTTTCAGGATGGTGATGAAAGTTCCGAAAATCGTTTAACGATAGTTCCTGCACTTGAACAGATCCGTTTAACCATTTGTATATCAGCGCCACGAAAATTCCTACAGCCATAAAAAGCAGTGCGGCCCCAAAAAATGGATAGACCATTCCAATGATTTTGTTTATGGGTAGGAGAGTGGCCAGAATATAGTATCCGAAAATGGCATAAATCCACCACAAAATACCTCCGCCTGCCAGCGATTGCATTAATTTTGCCGGCCCACTGACGAATGCCACGCCCACAAAAACAAGCAAAATAATGGTAAAAAATGCCGGCACAGGTTTTACCCTTTTTCCTAAATATTTTCCCACTAGTTCGGGCAGACTTAGCCCATTTTCCCGAAGACTGAGCATCCCGGAAAAATAATCGTGTGTGGCGCCCATGAAAATGCAGCCCAAAACAATCCACAAATAGGCCATGGGACCAAACATGGCTCCCATAATGGCACCAAAAATGGGCCCAAGTCCGGCTATGTTCAGAAACTGAATCATAAATATTTTCCAGACAGGCATTGGTGTGAAAATCAACACCGTCGTTGAGTCTTATTGCGGGAGTCTGACGTTTGGGGTCTACCTCGAAAAAGCGTTCAATGAATTTTCCGTAGATGAAATAGCCGGCAATCAATGCCAGAATTCCCGTTAGAAAGGTTATCATACTGATTTTTTTGCAAAACTAGCGAAAACCGGATTGAGATGTTCCGGAAGTTGAAAATTTGAACCAGGTTAGGTGGGCAAAATTTGTTTAACACACAATCAATCCCCCAAAAAAGGATTAACCCAACGAATCCCCATTCAAATCAGGGTCAGAATAAAAAATCTGTTCGCAGAAAACCATTTTCACGAAAAAATTCCTATTTTAGCGCAAAATGTTGACCTTGAGAATTCAGCCCATACGATTAACCTAAAACACAGAAAATGAAAGTTACAGCCAATTTCGACGGTGGAAATATTGAGGTTGTTAAGGCCGAAACCCCAGAAAATATACAGCTTGCCATACGACAAGACACCAAAAGTGCCTTTATGCAATGGTTCTATTTCCGGTTGGAAGGCGCTCAGGGCTTTCCATGTAAGATTTCATTGGTAAACGCTTCAGAATCAAGCTATCCCGAGGGTTGGATCGGATACCGTGCGGTAGCATCTTACGACCTGAAAACCTGGTTTCGCGTACCAACGTTCTTCAATGGAAAAGAGTTGCAAATAACCCACATGCCCGATTATAATTCGGTTTACTACGCTTATTTTGCCCCATACACACACCAGCAACACCTGGAAATGATCCACAAAGCCCAGATGAGCAAACAAATGGTGCTTGAAAACCTGGGACAAACAGTCGAAGGACGAAATATTGATTTACTGATTGCCGGCGAAATTGCCGACAGCAAACCCAAAATTTGGATTATAGCCCGTCAACATCCCGGCGAACCCATGGCCGAATGGTTTATGGAAGGGTTAATTGAGCGTTTGTGCAACACGAACGACCCTGTTTCGCGAACCCTTTTAGACAAGGCAATTTTTTATTTAGTTCCCAACATGAACCCCGATGGCGCCATTAACGGTAACCTGCGAGCCAACGTGGCCGGACAAAACCTGAACCGGGCGTGGGAAAACCCCGATCCGGATGAAACCCCTGAGGTGTATTACGTCCGTCAGCGCATGCTGGATACCGGTGTTGACCTTTGCCTCGACATTCACGGCGATGAAGGCCTGCCTTACTGCTTTGCCACATCCAATGCAGGAATCCCTTCGTTTAGCCGTCGTTTAGCCATGCTGGAAAAAGAGTTTGGCGATACTTGGAAGCTCATTAGCCCCGATTTCCAAACCGAACATGGTTACGAAATTGACAAACCCGGGCAAGCCAAAATGGGGGTTTGCAGCAAATGGGTGGGCGAAAACTTTGACTGTCTTTCCCTTACTATTGAAATGCCATTCAAGGACAATAACAATTTATCCGACTCGGTTTATGGTTGGAGTCCTGCCCGCAGTAAGTGTTTCGGAGCCTCGGTGCTGAATGTAATTCTTCAGATGGTGGACAGGTTAGGATAAATTTTTCGTATTAACAGTGTAAGCCTCAGAATAGATGTTGAGTTTTGAAACAATAAAACGGCGTTTGCGCGATAAGAAAGTGGGAATTGCTGGTAGTGGCGGATTGGGATCAAACTGTGCCGTGGCCTTGGCTCGCGTTGGTGTTGGAAATTTGGTGCTTACCGATTTTGATATTGTTGAGCCGTCGAACCTTAATCGTCAATATTTTTTTTCGGACCAGGTTGGACAGAAAAAAGTACAGGCTCTTGAACATAACATTAAGAGAATAAATCCATTGGTTTCTGTTGAAGCCCATGATATAAAACTTGATGAAAACGCCATAATCCGCATTTTTCGCGATTGCGATGTCATTGTGGAGGCTTTCGATCTGGATTCCATGAAGCAAATGATTATTGAAACCGTTTTGCTTAATTTCCCTGAAAAATATTTAGTTGTGGGTTCCGGTCTTGCCGGTTGGGGAAACAACGATAAAATAACACAAATTTCATACGGTAAGATGATTGTTTGTGGCGATTTGGAATCAGAAGTGGCTGACAATCATCCGCCTTTGGCACCCAGGGTTGGCATTGTTGCCAACATGCAAGCCAACGTTGTGCTGGAAATTTTACTTGGAAAAGACCATTAAAATCCCGAAATTTGCACCCTTAATTGTTCAATGCCAAATCGAAGTTAAACATGGAGATTACCCTAAACAATACCCCCGAAAGTTTTGACCAATCGGACATGACGGTAAGGGAACTTCTTAATGTCAAGAGGTTTACTTACAAAATGCTCATTGTCAAAATCAATGATGAGGTGGTAAAAAAGGAAGATTACGATACCGCAAAAGTAAATAACGGAGATCATGTTATTGTTCTTCACCTTGTTAGTGGTGGTTGATTAAGAAAAATGAATTCTTATTGTATGCTCAATGAAAACCATAATAGCCTTTTACTTTAAATATGTGCATAACAAGTACGGGTTCACCATCATTGCCTTCTTGGTATGGATGGTTTTTTTCGACTCCAACAACCTGATAGACCGTGTTGAGAGCATAAAGCAACGTAGAAAACTCGAGTCCGACATTGAATATTTCAAACACCGCATTGAAACCGACTCGCGAAACCTGAACGAGCTCAGGACTAACCGCGAGGTGCTCGAGAAATTTGCACGCGAACAGTATTTCATGAAAAAAGAGAACGAGGATATTTTTATTATTGTTAAGGATTAGGCTGGAAATGATTTAACAGTTTCTTTTTCATTCCTTCTTTCGCGAACTCTTTCAAATCCCTTCGGCGCTGGATCTCGGTGGTATCGTTTTTTTCCGTGGGTTGCACTCAAGGTTACTCATGATCAGCCCTCCCCGTACATTCATGAGCTTTGTGATTTGTTTATGTTAGGTTTGAAATTTCCAGGTTTGTTTTGCCCTGAAAGGGCAAAAAGTGCATAGCCGATGCTGAAAGTGGTGAATGCAACGAGCGTGTATGAAATTGAGCGTTTTTTACTGAGCGCCCTGTGCTAAGCCTGTCGAAAAAGAGCCGGAGCTGAGCAGCATTATCTGTTCCGCCCAACTAAACCCTTTCCCTAAGCTTTATAAGAAAAGTGTCGCGGCTAACAAAGCTGAAATATTCCACCTCGGCACCAAATCCCAAGTTCCTTTGTTCAATGGATTTTATGCTCGAACCCGTGAAATCGAAAATTTTGGGTTGACCGGCGTAGTTTTGAATAATCTGGTCAATCAGGTAAAACATGGCACGTTTTTCTTTCCCCGCCTGGCTTGAAGAACACAGGAGGAAGTAAACCCGTTGATGGTTTGCAATAAACAAACCCGTGGCAATAAGTTCCTTATTGCTATAGACCCCTGCAATGGTTACCTCAGCCTTGTTTTGGGCATTCAAAGTCAGTTGTTTTACAAATTCCTGATTGGGCAAGGTAAAATTTCCAGGCTCCCACCGACTCTGAAAGTTCAGAAAATCGAGCAAACCAATATCATACCTGAGCTCAAAATTGTGTTCTTTTGCCGTTCTGATATTGCGATTTGTGTTGCGGTTATAGTCTTTGGCTATGGATTCATATCCCTTGCGTAAATTGATTGTGTGGTTTTGCCTGCGGGTTATGGAAAAACCGGATAATTTTGATATTGAATTAAATACACTTAACTGAACAATTAAATATTTTTTAGGAATGGATGAAAAGAACGCGTTGACAATCTCCTCAGAGCATGGCTTCTTTCCAATAATTCCCAGTTGCTGCGTAATAAAGGGTTGAAAAATATAGGGCAAAAAGAACTTTCTTCTTGCCGGAAGGGGCATTGCATAATCGTAGTCGCCCATGATTAGGGCATTCCAATTACTGTCGGTTACCGCGTCCAAATACCACGTATTGAAATAAACGGGCACATCGGGCTGGCTCGAAGCCAGCGAGTTCCACCGGATGTCGTCAATTTTAGAGCGGTTAAGAAAATGGATTCTCATAGCCTAAGGAAATGATGTAACGACCGTATAACCTACCAGCTCGTCGAGGTTGGTAGCACGGTCGCGGTTATAAACAAAAATCAGGTAATCGTTACTTGTTTGCGCAAAATTGCCTTCGATGCGTTCAAAATCGATCCGGGATTCGTGGCTTGTGACATGCACATATTTGTAGTCGTGAAAGCCCTGTTTCAAAAGCATGCGATTTTCATACATGGCTTTATCGACATTGTAAATCATTAGATTCCAAGGATTAAACGAGTAATTCGACAGGGCTCCATAAATATACACATTGCCATCAAGCATGGGCAATTCACTTTTCAAGGTAAAATAAGCATAAAAATAATCAGCGTCGAGGTTGTGTTCCCATGCTCCGAATTTTTCGACAAAGGCACGCCCGTTCATATCTTGCCGCGATTTGGGTTTCTCAGTGCCCCTGGGGTGGTCAACGGGCAGCTTAATATGTTGCACACCGTTTATAATGGTAATTTGTTCAACATCGGAATAGTTTTCACTTATCTCTTTTAAATTCAATGTCCTAAATTCATTTCCGGGTGTCATTGATTGCTCATAGGTAAGGGAACTGCCCCGCACAAATAATGGTTTAATATCGGTCACCGACTGATGCCAAATATAGTTGGGGACAATAAAAACACGCAGGTCTGAGAAAATATCCCCCACTTGAATCCTCGAAATATCGGTTTGGATTGTAATTTCATGTGCGTTATTTTTCATGCTTCCCAAATGCGTCATCCTAAGGGAGGCATCAACGGGTATCTTGTTGTCATACAGCGAAAAACGTCGAGTAATGACGGGTCTTTCGGGCGAATCAATAAATACCTTTACCAAAAAATTTCCTGTCCTTTTGAGAACAACATCCCGGTTAGGAATCGACAAAACATAGTGTCGATAAGGAATGGAGGTTGCTCCAGAAATCTCGTAGTTGTCAATGCGGTTGATGGCAAAACCATCCATAAAACTGTTTATGTCGGGATTCGGGGTTTGCCACAAAGCATCAAAATGTTCTATGGAATAGGAATAGTTGTGCTGTACAGAATCTACATCATCAAAATGGAGTTCCAATAGCGAGTTTCCGTGAATTTGCATTACCGGATAGGTCATGGGCGTGCCCGATAAATAAAACTGCACGGTTTGAATATGTGGAACAAAAACCCTGTCGCCATTGCGGGAGGTCGATTCCCAGGTCTTGTCAATCACTTCTTGCGAGGGGAACAGCTGTTGCGAATAAATATTTCCGTGACTGTGAAAACATAATGCGAATAGAATTGTTACCGGAATGTTCCCAAAATCTTTCCAGCAGAAAAAGGAACCGGATATCTTTTTTAGTATATTTGTCATATTGAAAAACCTCAATGTATTTAAACAAAAACAGAACCTATAAAATTGGAAAATAGAATGTCAAAGGTAATAAAAATCCGCAAAGGGCTAAACATTCCCATAATGGGGGAAGCCGAACGGAGAATTGCAAACGCACCACACCCCGAGACAGTTGCCATTAAACCTCCTGAATTTAAAGGGCTAAACCTGAAACTGGATGTCAAACCCGACGATCTGGTTAAGATTGGCACGCCTTTGATGCACGACAAATCGAACCCCGACGTTGTTCTGACATCGCCTGTTTCAGGTAAAGTATTGGTGGTGAACCGTGGTGAACGCCGGGCCGTTCTTGAAGTGGTGATAGAATCGGACGGAAAAAACACTTCTCGGGACATGGATGGGTTCAGCCGTTCCTCGCTCACAAAGGAATTGATTGTTGAACATTTACTAAAAACAGGTCTGTGGCCATTCATCACGCAAAGGCCTTTTGGTATTGTGGCTGATCCGAAAACCAGTCCACGCGATATTTTTGTCTCGTGTTTTGACACTTCACCCCTGGCTCCGGATATCAATTTCATTATTGGTCAGGACAAAAAAAGTTTCATTGCCGGGGTTGAAATACTCAGGCAACTTACCAAAGGTAAAGTTCATTTGGGAATCAATGCCGATGCCGAAAACATTTTCGAAGACGTGGTAGGCGTTAAAAAGCATTTCTTTAGTGGCCCTCATCCCGCCGGAAATGTCGGCGTTCAAATACACAACGTGGCGCCCATTGCCAAAGGCGATATTGTCTGGACAGTCAGGCCCCAGGATGTGCAAAATATAGGAAGGTATTTTCTTACAGGAAAACTTGATTTTCAACGTATTGTGGCCATTACCGGCAGCGAAGCCGTTGACCGTTTTTATGCCAAAACCGTCATTGGAACGGCCTTCCACCCCATGTTGAAAGGGAATGTGACAGAATGCAAAAAATTGCGTTATATCAGTGGAAACCCATTGACAGGAAGCCATGAAATGACGTCTGGATTTTTGGGATTTTATCACGACCAGATTACGGTAATTCCCGAAGGCGACGAGTATGAATTTCTGGGCTGGGCCATGCCCCGTTTTGGAAAGTTCTCGGCTTCGAAAGCTTATTTCAGCTGGCTTTTCCCAAAACGAAAATACATTCTGGATGCCAATCTTCACGGCGATGAGCGCGCATTCGTTGTCACGGGCGAATATGAAAAATATGTTCCCATGGACATCTTGCCGGTGTTCCTGCTCAAGGCTATTTTGGTAAAAGACATTGACCAAATGGAGCAGTTGGGGATTTATGAAGTAATTGAGGAAGATTTGGCTCTGTGCGAATTTGCCTGTACCTCGAAAACGGAAGTGCAAAAAATCCTTCGCGAAGGAATTGACCTTATGATTACCGAACTTAAATAAAATACAGTACACATGAAGGCTGTCAGAAAACTTTTTGATACTATAAAACCGCACGTGCAGAAAGGGGCGAAATTTCATTGGCTCCATTCCACTTACGATGCGTTCGAAACTTTTGCATTTGTCCCAAAAACCACCAGCAAATCAGGCGCTCACATTCACGATGTCATTGACCTGAAACGAACCATGTCCATGGTGTTAATCGCGTTGATGCCGGCTCTTTTGTTTGGAATTTACAATGTTGGTTATCAGCATTTTTTATCGAACGGAGCAGCGCAATCTACCGGATTTTTTGACATGTTCCTTTATGGGGCAATCAAAGTCCTGCCCATTGTCATTGTTAGTTATGCAACTGGTCTGGGAATCGAGTTCCTGTTTGCTCAACTTCGCAATCACCAGGTTAACGAAGGATTTTTGGTTTCGGCCATGCTAATACCATTGGTAATGCCACCCGATGTTCCCCTTTGGATGGTGGCCGTGAGTACCGCCTTTGCCGTTATTTTTGGCAAAGAAGTGTTTGGCGGGACAGGAATGAACATCCTAAACCCGGCTCTTACAGCGCGAGCGTTCTTGTTTTTTGCCTATCCGTCGCACATTTCGGGTGATTTGGTATGGATTGCCGAAAAAGCCGATGCTTACTCGGGGGCAACACCGTTGGCCCTGGCCGCAAGCGGTGCGCCACAAACCCATAGCATTGCTGAGATGTTCCTGGGGACCATTCCCGGTTCCATTGGCGAGACATCGGTTATTGCCATTGCCATAGGGGCTTTCATTCTTCTCGTGACAGGCATTGCCAGTTGGCGGATTATGCTTTCAGCGGTCATTGGTGGCCTGTTCATGGGAATTCTTCTCAATGTATTTGCCACACCCACAAACCCGTTTATGTCTGTTCCTTTCTGGCATCATCTGGCAATGGGTGGATTCGCCTTTGGTGTGGTTTTTATGGCCACCGACCCCGTGTCGGGCACACACACCGAAACCGGAAAATGGATTTACGGATTTCTAATCGGTTTCCTTGCCATCCTCATCAGGGTGTTGAATCCGGCTTACCCCGAAGGTGTTATGCTGGCCATCCTGTTAATGAACGTCTTTGCACCGCTTATTGACTATTACGTTGTACAAGCCAATATAAAAAGACGCCTAAAGTACTCGAAAAGAACTGTGTAGAACAAAAAAAACTGACGAATGAATACACAAGGAAATACATACACCATGATCTACGCATCGGTTATGGTTATTCTGGTTGCGGCGGGGCTCTCCATCGCAGCCATTACCCTGAAACCTCACCAGGACAGAAATGTGGAGATTGAGAAAAAGCAAAACATCCTGAAATCGGTTCATCTTGGGCTTGATGCCAATGAGCAGCCAAACAAGGCTAAGTACATTGAAGAACTTTATGAAAAATACATTACCGAGGCCTTTGTGGTTGACAGCAAAGGAACCCGCCTCGATGGCAATGCTTTTACCATTGATATAAAAAAGGAAACGGCCAAACCGGTCGATCAACGCCTGCTGCCTGTTTTTGTTTGTGCATTGAACGACAGCGTCAAAAATTATATCCTGCCCGTTTATGGACGTGGGTTGTGGGGACCAATTTGGGGTTATGTGGCGCTGAAAGACGATTACAACACCATTGTGGGCGTTATTTTCGATCACAAATCAGAAACACCCGGTTTGGGGGCCGAAATTAATACCCTGGCTTTCCAGAAGCAGTTCGACAACAAAAAACTGTTTGACAACGAGACGTTTGTATCGGTAAAGGTGGTAAAAAACCAAACAACAGCCGACAATCCCCATGCAGTCGATGCCATTTCGGGCGGAACCATTACAAGCAATGGTGTTGATGCCATGCTGACCAACTGTCTGGCGGGTTATCTGGAATTTTTTAAATCGCAAAAAACGAACAACCATGAGCAATAAAGAACCCCTGTTTTCAGCAAAAAACCGAAAATTACTAACCGGTCCCCTGGGCAGAAATAACCCCATTACGGTTCAGGTTTTAGGCATTTGCTCGGCTTTGGCCGTAACTGTGAAATTAGAGCCTGCTTTTGTTATGGCCATTTCGGTTATGGCGGTGCTTGCCGTAGCTAACGTTTTAGTATCGCTCATAAGAAACACGGTACCTACACGGATTCGAATCATAGTGCAGCTGGTAATTATTGCTGCATTGGTGATTGTGGTGGACCAATTGCTTAAGGCCTTTGTTTACGATGTTTCGAAACAGTTGTCTGTCTTTGTCGGGCTTATCATTACTAATTGCATCCTTATGGGACGACTGGAAGCCTTCGCCCTTGGAAACAAACCCTGGCCTTCTTTTCTCGATGGAATTGGAAATGCTGCCGGTTACGGTATCATTCTCATTATCGTGGCTTTTTTCCGCGAGTTGTTTGGTTCCGGAACCATTTGGGGGTTCCATGTTATTCCCGAAAGCTGGTACATCCAAAACGGTGGTTTTTACGCCAACAATGGCATGATGATTCTTCCGCCCATGGCGTTGATAGTTGTGGCTGTTATTATTTGGGTACAGCGCAGCCGAAACCGCGAATTGATTGAGGAAAACAAGTAAAAACAGACAAGAAATTTAGCAATTATGGAAAATTACATCAACATATTCGTCAAGTCAATATTTATTGACAACATGATATTTGCCTATTTTCTTGGCATGTGTTCCTATCTGGCTGTATCAAAGACCGTTAAAACAAGCATGGGCTTGGGTATGGCCGTAGTATTTGTTTTGGCCATTACCGTTCCGGTCGATTATTTGCTTGAAAATTACGTGCTTAAAGAGGGCGCTCTGGTTTGGTTGGACGAGTCGTTTGCCTCGGTCGATTTAAGCTTTCTTAGTTTCATTATGTTCATTGCCGTTATTGCATCCATGGTGCAGTTGGTGGAAATGATAGTCGAGAAATTCGCACCGGCACTTTACTCATCACTGGGAATTTTTCTTCCCCTGATTGCGGTTAACTGCGCCATTCTTGGAGGTTCGCTTTTCATGCAGGAACGGGCTTACAACAACATTGCCGAGGCCACTGTTTTCGGACTGGGATCGGGTGTGGGCTGGTTGCTGGCCATTGTGGGAATTGCCGCTATTCGTGAGCGTATCCGCTATGCCAACGTCCCTGCTCCACTGCGAGGACTGGGAATAACCTTTATTGTCACCGGCCTGATGGGCATTGCCTTCATGGCATTTATGGGTATTAAACTATAAACAAATTAGGTATGATTTTACAGATGTCAAGTTCGATAATCATTATTACCAGTGTTACCGTCTTTCTGTTGGTGATTTTACTGCTGGTAACCCTCTTACTTTACGTTAAAAAGAAGCTAACCCCGCCGGGAAAGCTAAAAATATCCATAAACCAAGGCGAACGCGAATTGGAAGTCGAACCCGGCAGCAGCCTGTTGTCCGTTTTAGGGCAGAACAAGATTTTTCTTCCCTCGGCATGCGGTGGCGGCGGAACGTGTGCCATGTGCCGATGTCAGGTGCCCTCGGGTGCCGGATCAATCCTGCCTACGGAAACCGGATACTTTTCGCGCAAAGAACAGCAAAACAGCTGGCGGCTGGCCTGCCAGGTAAAGGTACGCGACAACATTGAAATGGAAATCCCGCACGAGGTGCTGGGCATTAAAAAGTGGGAATGCGAAGTGGTGAGCAACAAAAATGTGGCCACCTACATTACCGAGTTTGTGGTTAAACTACCCGAGGGCGAGAAACTCGACTTCAAATCGGGTGGCTACATCCAAATTGATGTTCCCAAGCTTGATGTCGATTTTAAAGTCATGAACCCCGGCGAAAAATTCCGTCCCGAGTGGGAAAAACTAAATATGTTCGACCTGAAAATGAAAAACCCCGAGCCCACCTTCCGTGCCTATTCCATGGCCAACCATCCGGCTGAGGGAAATATTGTGATGCTGAACATCCGTATTGCCACCCCGCCTTACGACCGTGTTAAAGGACACTTTCAGAACGTAAACCCGGGAATTTGTTCTTCGTACGTGTTTTCGAGAAAACCCGGCGACAAAGTGGTGGTAAGTGGCCCTTATGGCGAGTTCTTCATTAAGCCCACCAAACGCGAGATGATGTTTATTGGTGGTGGCGCGGGTATGGCTCCCATGCGTTCGCACATTTTCCACCTGTTCCACACCGAAAAAACCGACCGCAAGGCCACCTTCTGGTATGGAGCCCGTTCGTTGCGCGAAGTGTTTTACGATGACCAGTTCCGCGCCATTGAAAAAGATTTCCCCAACTTCAAATTCCATCTGGCACTGAGCGAACCGCTGGCCGAGGACAACTGGACAGGCCCCACGGGATTTATCCACCAGGTAATTTACGACAACTACCTTTCAAAGCACGACGAGCCCGAAGAAATTGAATACTACCTCTGCGGCCCGCCCATGATGAACGACGCCGTAAACAAAATGCTTTACGACCTGGGCGTTCCCAAAGAAAACATAGCCTTCGACGATTTTGGAGGATAAAGCAAAAAACGCAGCTCGTAGGGGTTGCGTTTTTTGTTTCAAACGATTGTCAACGTGGTATGCGAATGACCGATGAGAGGAAGTATGCCAAAACTGATGGCTTGGAGTTGGTGTGAAATTCTGAACCGGTTTGTGCCAATGGTTACCCAGAAAGTAACTGAAGTTACCGTTTCAAAAGATTGTTGATTTTATCAGTCAGGGTGTCGGGATTGAACGGTTTTGTAAAATAGTCATCAAAAACACCACCAAACCTGCGAATATCACTGGACGTTGCATAAGCTGTCTGAGCAATTATGGAAAGTGATGGCCTGAATTCTTTCCTGACTTCGACACTGGGACACCCTAAAAATTTTTCCAAAAGTTTTCATCGAACAATTGTGCAATAGATTTGTGCCTTGGGGTTAATAGCATCGTTTTGTTGATTGTATTACGGCTTATAGGCAGGTTTATTTTTATGGTAGTAATCGTTTTTGCTATATCCAAAACCTTATCAGGACTTAAGTTTATGCGGCTAATTTTCAAAATCCGTTCAAGTTCTTTATAAACCTTGTATGCCACAAAGCAGATACAAATGTGAGCTTCGATTCTTTTTGGGGTAAAATGGAACATTGGTCTCATTTCAGGAGTGCCTTTGGTAATTCTGAACGCGCGCTCAATTGACCACAGACTGCTATATTGCTCATAGACTTCTTTGGGAGTTAATTTTGTATTGGTGAGATACCCTTTGAGTCCATCCCATTTTTCATCCTTTTCGATTTTCTCACGACTAATGGATACTTTTACATTGCTCGATATCACAAGGCCTTTATTATAGCCGCGTTTATTGATGTTTTCTTTTTTTATGTTTCCGCTGCGATAGGCCTTCTCGAGTCGTTTTATGCCTTTTTCCCTGTTGTACTTGTCTTTCTTTGCCCTGTTGGCGGAATAGCCCACAATAAGCCTTATTTGGCCTTTACAAGTTTCGTAAAATTCCCCGTCCCGCTTGTCTAAAGACAGTGCCCATGCTTTGATTTCATTGTTTTCACTTTTTATCCTTGCTCCGATAATGTATTTGTAATTGCCTGATTCGAGCAAAGCAATGTTAGCCTGGCTCATCAACCCTGAATCGGCCACAATAATAAAATCATCCAGATTAAAACGTTGGATAAAATCATCGACCACGGGAAGTATCGTATAGCCTTCGTATTGCGAGCCATTAAAAACCGAATAGGAAAGTGGACAGCCATCCTTGCTGACCAGAAGTCCCAGACCGACTTGTGGTTGGCTGTGCTTCCCGTCCTTTGAGAATCCATTTTCCCGAAGCTCGTCGCCATAATCTGCTTCAAAGTAGAGAGTGGTCACATCATAAAACAGTAGGCCTATTTTCCCTCCCAATACCCGCATGGTATGTTCAACGCTGATTTGCTGTATCTTTTCCTGTTGTGTATTGTACAACTTATCGAGATAACGGTTAATGCGGTGAAGCTGTGTATCTTCGTCAAAGTGCGACTTTAGATACTCGACCGTTGCCGATTTGCGCATCGGCCGACTTAGGCGCGCTATGACCAACTGGCGGAAAATTATATCCTTAATTTGATCGAACCCAGTCTGTTTGAACACATTGTTCAGGATCAGTTGGACCCCGTTGAGAAGGATGTTTTCAACATTTGAGAGCAAGCGTTCGGTAACTTGTTTTTCTTCAAGGGTTCTGTCGTGTGCCTCAAAGATGTCTTGCTCGCCCCGAAAGTTGGCAATCCATTTTTTACCTTCAAAAGATATAATGATTCTATCCCAGCAATATCAGAACTGCTTCCAATAGTTTTGATAACTTGGTAACGTCCCCTGCTTTTGTCAATGATCGGCACACTAACAATTCCGCTTGGATTTCTTTTCTTTCGCACAAACATGCGCGTAAAAATACCATTTTTTAGGCTGGGGGCTGTCTAAAAAGACTAGACAGTCCTTTTTTTTTGTTAAAAAAATTGAAT
>JBBISE010000067.1:0-16848 GCA_037441445.1 Salinivirgaceae bacterium | reverse complement strand
AAGTCGGGAAATCTTAAACTTTACACCCAACAACGTGGTGAAACTTTACAGTTAAGTATAATCCGTTAGATATGAGTTTTTCAAACGAAATAAAACGTCGACGTACGTTTGCCATTGTCAGCCACCCCGATGCAGGGAAAACAACATTGACCGAGAAATTGTTACTTTTCGGTGGAGCCATACACGTGGCAGGTGCTGTAAAGAGTAATAAAATTAAGCGTGGAGCCACAAGCGATTTCATGGAGATTGAGCGCCAACGTGGAATTTCTGTTTCAACATCGGTTATGGGATTTGAATACAACGGCGCTAAAATAAATATCCTGGATACACCTGGCCACCAGGATTTTGCCGAGGATACCTACCGTACACTTACTGCCGTTGACAGTGTTATAGTGGTGGTTGATGCTGCAAAAGGGGTTGAATCGCAAACACTTAGGTTGATGCAGGTTTGTCGGATGAGAAAAACACCCGTAATTGTTTTTATTAACAAAATGGATCGCGAGAGCAAGGATCCGTTCGATTTGTTGGACGAAATAGAAAACCGCCTTGAAATATCGACTACTCCGCTGAGTTGGCCTATTGGTTCAGGAAAACTTTTTAAAGGGGTTTACAACATTTTTAATAAGTCGTTGAACATGTTTACCGGAACAGACAAGCAACGAGCCGAGGAACCTTTGGTCATTGCACACGATTCTGAGGAAATGGAAAATTACATTGGCGAAGAACCAACCATGAAACTTATTGAAGATTTGACCCTGATTGAAGGAATCTATCCGCAGTTTGACCATGAGGACTATTTGAATGCAAAAATTTCGCCCGTATTTTTTGGCAGTGCACTCTATAATTTTGGAGTAAAAGAACTGCTGGACACATTTATTAAAATTGCGCCACATCCTCGTCCAACGCAAGCACAAGAGAGAGTCGTAGATCCATTTGAAACCAAATTCACGGGTTTTGTATTTAAAATTCATGCTAACATGGATCCGAACCACCGCGACAGGATTGCATTTGTGAAAATCTGTAGCGGCCGTTTCCAGCGCAACACGAATTATTTGCATGTCAGGCTGGGAAAAAATTTGAAGTTTTCGAACCCCACCTCATTTATGGCCTCGAAAAAGGAGATTGTTGATGAAGCGTTCTCGGGCGATATTGTAGGCTTATATGATGCAGGGAATTTTAAAATTGGAGACACGTTGACCGAAGGCGAACTTATTCAATTCAAGGGACTTCCAAGTTTTTCGCCAGAACTTTTCCGCTTCATCGAAAACGCAGATCCACTGAAATCGAAGCAATTGGCCAAAGGAATTGATCAGTTGATGGACGAGGGTGTAGCCCAGCTTTTTACCAGTACTTTCAATGGTCGCAAAATTGTAGGCACGGTGGGGGCACTACAGCTCGAAGTTATTGAGTACCGGCTACTTCACGAATACGGCGCAAAATGCCGTTGGGAACCGGTTCAGTTTTTCAAAGCTGTTTGGTTTTCGTCGGACAACGATGCACAAATATCCGACTTTAAAAGTCGAAAACACAGACAGTTAGCTAAAGACAAGCACGGACGTGACGTTTTTCTACCGGACAGTTCCTATGAACTGGAAATGGCTAGGGAAAAATTCCCGGATATTCGCTTTTATATGACTAGCGAGTTTTAGTGGGCTGGGCGCGTTTATAAAACTCGATAAGCAAAGGGTACTCCACATTCTCGGGATTTGCCATACAGGCTTTTTCAAGATATTGGTGCAGGGTTTGCCAATCATCAGAGAGCATGTGTACTAAGCCTTTGGTCAGGTATTGGTTGCCTTTGATAAAACGCTTCATTAATACGGTATCAGCAACATTGCGGAATACTCTTTCGAAGCCACCCCGGTTCTCATCCAGAAATTTTAAGTTCCGGGAAATATTCTCTTCACCCAGGCTTTCGAACGCAAAATAATCTGTATATGCAATATTGTCGGTGTTGACACGATATTGATCGGTTACTTCCGCAATACTTTTTCCATCGAGAACCAAACTGGCTGCCAAATGGAATGGGTTGTTGTAGAAAAGGTTATCTGTCGATGTTTTGGACATATTATTGGACCATGACGCAAAATCAATTTCAATTGGTTGTTTAGAACCAATAAGGACAGCATGATAATGTCCAAGCCAAACGGTTGAATTAGGAAAAACAGAGTGAAATGTTTTAATAATTCCCATAAAATCAGAAAGGCTCAATTTGTGCAATGGCAAATACTGCGAAACCATACCCTTGTCGGTAAGTCGTTCGCTACAAAGTTCGAAATATTCGCGCGTGTAGAGGCTTCCGGAACCAAGAATCGGATGTGTAGGGTCGCTTGAAATCAATCCGTATTTCTTTTCGGTCGTCTGCAGAAAATGGCGGCCATCATCTTCTATGAACCGGATTCGCTTGTCCTGATGTATGTTATTGTTAATATCGGTGTAAAAATGGGCCACATCGGTAAGGTTTCCTACAAGTTCAACACAATCAATGTTTTTTACTTCTGAGTGGACACCAATGGCAGCAGTTGTGACGCCAATGCCAAATCCTACAACCAGGGCATCCTGACACTCTAACCCAAGCAGAAATGGCAAGTGACCTACCATTTTCACCACCTTAATGGCATCGTAGCTCGTTCCAATTACAGCACTGTTATTTACATAGGTGGTTAAAATGCGGTTTCTTCCAATAGTCTCTTCACCAACAATATACGAACCTTCTACATTTTCTTTATAAGCAACAATTTTCCGATCGCTTTTTATGAACGAGGGTGGAAGTACGTAGGTGTTTTCTTTGAAAAAAACAATATTTCCAATAACCGACAAACCAATCAGAGATGTTATGATTAGAAATGGGGCTGATTTTTTATTTTGGCTTAGGATAGCAAGAACTAAAACGGATAATATGAACAGGATTGAAACAAGTAGCATGCCCTTTAAAATACCAACAACAGGAATTATAAAAAAGGCCGAAACAATTGGGCCGGCCACCGATCCAAGCGTATTAAAAACCATAACTTTTCCTACACTTTGGCCAACCGTGTCAAGGTTGTTGGTATGAAGCGAACAAACCAGGGGAAATGCAAAACCGGAAACCATGGCCAAAGGTAATACTGTAACCAAAGAAGCGATTACCGGAATGCCAAGAACCCTGAACAGCGGGTTATCGAAAATTTCTCCGGCAGGAAACATTAGGGCAGAGGGAATGTTCTCGACCACAAAAACATTGGCTATGGCTAATAGTCCAAAAGCAACTAGCAAAAGCAATAAGAACGATAACGACAATTCCCTTTTTTTACTGACTGATTGGTAAATATAGCTTCCAACAAATAAGCCTAAAATCACAAAAGAAGTTATCAACGCAAATGAGTAAATTGTGTTGATGAGGTAGATTTTGAAGACCCGTATTAACAGTACCTGTAACGCATTCATGCCAAACCCGAAGAGCATGGCCGACAACAAAAGCACTGTTTTGCTTTTATTTTTAACCTTGAAGGCCACTGTATTATTAGACATTTCGCGATGTGCAATCGTTGTTGCAATTTTGCTGTTTCTTAGAACTATAAATGCCGACGTTGCCATTACCATTCCCGAAATCAAAACACTTTGAAATTGACCAAGATAGCGATTCAGGATGAAACCCGTAATTAGGCCACCAATGGCACTCCCCAATGTGTCAAGGGCGTAAACTGCTCCAATGGTTTTTGAGATGTCAGAATGCTTTTGGGCAATTATTTTAGTCGCAACAGGCAATATGCCTCCCATCATAAACGATGGCAATAACAATGCGGCTATGGCCAAAAGGTAAACTAAAACCTTTGAGAAGGATGGACTGATTCCAGTCGAAAAAAGAAAGCGATAAATGAAGGGTAATGTGTTGTTAATAAGTACATAAGAGGCGAAACCCGTAAGGCCGATCAAAATAAGTATGTGGGCTAAAAGCCTCATTGGGTTAGTGTTTTTTGTTACTTCTTTTCCGAAATACAAAGAACCAAGACCGTATCCACCCATAAAAACGGACAGCACCAGCGTTGATGCGACAACCGTTGCCCCAAATAGATTCGATAAAGCTCTAAACAGGTTAATTTCAAATACAAGAAATGCAAAACCCGCCATAAAAGCGGACACAAGAATAATTCTGGAATTGTGCGTGTGACTATTCATGCCATTTAAAAGTTAATTTGTGCCTTTATCGTTACTCTTATCATCGAAAATGTATTTTATTTCTTTGTAATTCAACCAATTATCAATGTCGGTAGAGGTGTTAAACTGCGAAGCGGTCGAATTCGACTGGTAATAGTTGTAATCATCGTTTGCTAATATTTTTATTTCTTCTGCGTCGCTGTCGGTCTTGTTCTTTAAAGCTCCGGTTGCTTCTTCCCATAAATCTGTCCAAGCTCGGTCTTTTTTGAAATACAGACCAAAGACAATACCCCACAATGCCCCAAAAAGGTGCGATTCCCACGAGATATTCTCGCCGGAGGGTAGCACACCCCAAATCATTCCACCGTATAAAAAAACGATAATCAGGACAAAGGCAGCCAGGTTCCGGCGTTTATTGAACAGGGCCATGGTCACTAGATAGGCGGCAAGAAAGTAAATAAGGCCACTTGCCCCAACATGACAACCCTCGCGTGCAGCAACCCAAACTGTAATGTTAAGAAAGAGGGTTCCCAGAATCGGGACAAGCAAAACCCTGTCGGGGAAATAGTAAAACAGACCCATCAGGAGCAAGTACAACGGGCCGATGTTTGACCACAAATGTTGCCAGTTTGCATGAAGATAGACCGAGGTAAAAATCCCCCATAAGTTCGAGAATTCCCTTGGTTTTATACCATGACAATGATCGAATGTAACCAACTGTAAAGCAACAATCCCCAGGCATAAGACCATGGGAAAGTAAATACTGTTTTTTACATGGCGGGTTTCGGTTATGGTCGAAAAATCCTTCGGGGACATAAAACGGGTATAATGGCAATTTACAAAACCCCAAAAATACAAAAACGCGGGGTGAAATGAGCACATCCCGCGTTTTTGTTACCTAAAATTCTGAAAAATATGTTTTTTTTGAACCTATGCTTCAATGGTTATTGGCATAAGGAGCATCAGCACATCCTCGTTTTCATTTTCTTTATTCAATGGAGACAAGAGAATGGCTCTTGAAGGTTCAGAAAGCTCTATCAATGTTTCGTGTCCCGACAGGTTTGCCAATACTTCAAGTAGGAAAACCGCTTTAAATCCAATAGCCATATCTTCGCCTTCATAGGTACAATTGATACGTTCGTGGGCGCTGATGGAAAAATCGAGGTCTTGGGCCGAAACATTTGTTTCCGTTGCTGCAATGTCAAGACGAATTAATTGCACGGCTGGATTGGCGTACAACGACACTCTCTTAAGCACACTTTGCAATGTATTTCTGTCAACATGCAATTTGTAGGGCTGGTTGATGGGGATAATCCCCTCGAAGTTTGGATATGTTCCTTCAATCAGGCGGCAAATAAGCGTAATTGTACTGAAACGGATTTGTGCATTTTTCTTATCAATAAGAATTTCAACAGCGGTTTCATCTTTTGGCAGCAGGTTTTTCAACAAACCGGCCGGTTTGCGCGGAAGGATGAAACTGGCTTCTTTTTCCGATTTTACGTCAAAACGTTTGTAACGAACCAACTTGTGTGAGTCAGAGGCAGCAACAACCATGCGTTCGTCGGTAAACCCGAAAAAAATACCGGTCATGATTGGACGGATATCGTCATCGGAAACGGCAAATAACGTGTTGTTGATTGAAGATACAAAGGCCTCGGCAGTCAAGTTTACAGCAACGCTGCCTGATTTTGCCAATTTTGGAATTTCTGGATATTCTGCCCCGTCAATACCAACTAAGCTGTATTTTCCTTTCTCGCTGATGATGTCAACGCTGAAGGTATCAGTGTCAATATTGAAAGTCAGGGGTTCGTTAAACTCCTTAATGGTGCTTAACAACCTTCGGGCATCAACTCCTATGGAACCGGAACCTTCCGCAGTTTCAAGTTCAACAACGGTAATGAGCGTTGTGTCCAAATCGGATGCTGTAATGGTAAGATCAGTTCCCTCTAAGTTAAAAAGGAAATTGTCTAGCGCCGGAAGCGTGTTTTTTGCATTGATTACTTTCACCAATGACTGCAGGTGGTTTAGCAAATCGGTACTGGAAATTACGAATTTCATAGGCGTTATTGTTTAATGTTGTAGTCTGTTTTTTCGTGCATTTTTGTCTCAAATTTCCTCCCGGAATGAATAATATATCCGCGTTAAAATTTGGGATCACAAATTTACCACTTTTTAATGAATTCCAATCTTCGTTTGTAAAAATGTTCTTGTTGTTTGATTTACAGGGTTTTTTCAGTGTTTTTTTTCTGCGCTCCTTTTTTGCATTTAAAGTGCTGGCTTAAAGTCTGAAAATTCCCTAAACATAAGCAAATAGGTATAGGTTTGTACCAGCATCCACTCATTGGAATTGTTGAAAACCCATAAACTCTGTGGATAAAGGTGCCTGTCGGGGTCGTCTTCTTCCGATATTTCCGGCACTTTATAGAAGTAATAGTTTTGCACACTGTCCCGAACATCCAAAAGGTGAATTGAAAACAAAGGGGTTGTTTTTCTTAGGCTGTCTTTCACCTCAGGACCAAAAAGATCGACGAAGCGATCAAAGTTGGCTATTTCGAACTGTTCAAAGAAGCCTTTCACCAAAAGAGAATCAAATTTGGCAGCTTTCACTCCTTGCGCATTGTACAATTCATACTTGCGCGGTGCTGTCTGGATTACCTTAAATCCGTTTTGTTTGTCAGCATATTGGATTTCTATCTGTTTTATCAGGTCGGGTTTTTCCCCAATTAAAACATGGTTACGCCAGTTTTTTACGTCGGTACTGAACCGGCTTGAGAGGTATCCCCTGAAACCAGGAATTTCAATAACAAAGGGAACGTCCGAATTTTCAAGCAACATATAGGTGCCAAGGTTGTCTTGTGTAACGCCTCCTACATATAGGGTTTTAATTTTTTTACTTCCCGAATATACTTCGACTTTTATAGATCTACCCGCCATTTTTCGGAAAATTTCCTCGCGGGCCGAAATGGCAACGGGCATTTTTACGCGCATAGTGTGCAGGGTTTCCAGAAGAATCTTAATGCCATCGTACCGTACAATAAATTCGTTGTTGGCTAACCATTGTGCTCCTTTTCTTTCCAGGCTTACAGTGCGGTTGTTTTTGTCGGCCATGAATATTTTAGTTATCGAGGCGGTGTCCCTGACATTAAAATCCCGTAGCGCTTGCATCGAATACTGATTGTTAAATTTGACCAAATCAACTATCCGCGATTTGCCAGCCGGCAGAAATTGTGCTATGATTATAAAAGCAATTAAGAGGCTAAGGATTATGATGTATGGTTTGATTTTTTTGTTCATTGTTTTTGTTTTTTTTTGAGTTAACGTTTTGCATATTTTCTGTGCCTCAGGAAATTAAAGAATATCCCGCTAAGGATTAGAAGCAACGGTGGAAATACGACATTGATTATTTGCCAGTTGGTTCGTTCTTTTACAATTTTTGCCCTATCCAGTAACCTGAGCTTGAGCTTACGGCCACGTAGTGCCATCAACTCATGATCGCCTGTAAGGTAATTCACGGCGTTTAGAATAAATTCTTTATTTCCGTTGTAGTAGAGATCTTTGAACCATTTGTCGGCACCTAAAGGGTAGGGTACTTGCTTTTTGTCAATTCTAGAGTAGTAGTTTTTAATAATATCTCCGTCGGAAACTACAATCATTGATGTAGGCTTTGATTTCTCCCGGTAACGAAAAATGGGGTTTTTTGATATCTCTTCAACAATCCTGTTTTTAAAAATGGATTCGAATTCTCCCTCGAGCAAAACAGCAACGGGTAACGGAAACGCTTTAAAGGCGTTGGGGTTTGGCTTTTGGTTAATAATGCTCAAATCAACGAGCGAAGGGGTGGTAACTGCCCGCGAATATTCCGACGTTGTAAGCAGGATTTTCTTTTGTATTCGTGTACCCGTGGGAATTGTATCCAGTGTTCCGGGAAACTCGAGCCTGATTTTGCCCACTAACCGGGTAATCGGGTGATCTCCAAAGGGAATGACAACCGGGAAATACACCCATTTTACAGGGTTAAACTGGGGCTCTGCTCCTGCAAGCGCTGTGTTTACCGGAATTGGCGCCGCTTGCAAATCCTGTATCATGTTGGGGTTTATCCTAACACCGTACTTGAAAAGCATGTCGTCCAGGTTCAGGGTTCTCCCCAGAGGCATGGCCGTTGTTGTGCGTGAGTTGGAAAGGCTGTCCATGTTCACATCCACGTAGTCGAGCAGCCACAATACCTTTCCTCCATGCATAATATACTGGTCAATAATATATTTATTCTTGTCCGAAATTTCAGAATAGGGTTTGGCTACAATTATGGCATCGTATAACGGCCCACGAATGGTATCGACAAGGGAAAAGACCTGTTCTTTCAATTCAAAATACGCTACGCTGTACATTTCGGAAAGTCCAAGTGCGGCATCGTAGGTTTCAATGGGTTCAAAGCCTCCCCAACCTTCGAGAAAGGCAACCGATTTTGGAAATTGGGTTGTTATATTTTTTATGGCGTTTAAAACCGTGTATTCAAGCCGTTCCTTCGCCTCGTTTACCAACTGTTCCAAGGCAATATTGGGGTTCTCCGAGCTGTTCGAAAAAAGATTGATATGGAGTTGTTTTTCGCGATAACTAACTGTTAGCGAAGGAAATACGTACTTTTGTACTACACCATCTTTTGTTTCAGTCCTGATAGTGTATGGTTGCATGCCTTTTCGAATCAGATCCTGAAAAACCTGGCGACGTACGCCCATGTCGGGGTCTTCGGATGGGTTTACAAAATCGTACTGAATTTTTAGCGGGGATATAACCCTGAATTCATTCAACAAATCCAGAACACTTTGTCTTAGTTCTTTAAAGTCGCTTGGCAAGTCCCCGTCTAAGTAAACTTTAATGAAAATGATGTCTTCGAGGTTACTAACCGCGGTTTTGGTTGCCGGGTTAATGGTAAACCGTTTATCTTCCGTCAAATCAAGCCTGAAATACAGGCGCGATGATATAAAAAACAGTACTGCAAAAATAATTATGCTAATAATTAACTGGCTGACCTGCCATCGCTTCAATTGCTTTCTTTCCATTTCTTAAAGGTTTGTCAGATTACCATTTTCTGCTTTGTAACTTTGTTTTTGTGAACAATAGAAAAATTATGACCATCGAGACAAAGTAAACAATGTCACGCGTATCAATTACCCCTCGGCTGATGGATAAATAGTGCTCATTAATTCCTACCTGACGAAAATAATAGCCAATCTGGTAGTTTCCTGTAAGTGTTCCTAACGAATCGAACCCAGTAAAAAAGAAAAAGCAAATAGACAGCCCTATGAGGAAGGCCACGATTTGGTTTTGCGAAAGCGATGAGGAAAAAACACCGATGGCCACGTATATGGAAGCAAGGAAAAAGAGCCCAAAATAGGATCCAATGGTGGCTCCGTGATCCAAATTTCCAACAGGGCTTGCCAAACGGGAAAGGCTGTAGTAATAAATCAGTGTTGGAATTATGGCTAATATCACAATAGACAGTCCGGCCAGGTATTTTGCCAATACAATTTGGAAGTCGGTAATGGGTTTGGTAAATAGCAGGTTAAGTGTGCCTGTTTTTTTTTCTTCGCTAAACAGACGCATGGTTACTGCCGGAGCCAGGAACAAGAACACCCAGGGAGCAAGCGCAAAAAACGGGTTTAAATGGGCGTATCCGGTGTCAATCAGGTTCATGCTGCCGGGAAAAACCCACATGAACAGTCCTGTTGACAGTAAAAATATCACAATGACGATATATCCGGTCAACGAACTAAAAAATCCGGTAAGTTCTTTTCTAAACAGTGGGTACATAAGCAATGTCGTTTTTGTACTTTTTAATGAGGTGGGCAAAAATAGCGTTTTTCACGCAGGTAGCAAAACTTTGAGTGTGTTCAATAACAGGATAATTGAAACCTGAACGGAGGTTTCTCATCGGAACTCTTTATTTTTTCAACGTAAAATGAAAAGTGCTTCCTTTACCGGGTTCGCTTTCGACGGTAATATCGCCATGATGCAGCTTCACAAATTCGCGGCAAAGGATTAATCCCAAGCCCGAGCCCTTTTCTTCGCCAGTACCAATGGTCGTCGGATTTGTATCAATACGAAACAGTTTTGCCTGATCTTCGGGTGAAATCCCAACGCCACTGTCTTTTACAAAAACATGGATAAATTCTCCTTGCTCGTCGTAGTTTACTTTAATGTTACCGTTTCGTGGAGTAAATTTTACAGCGTTGGAAACAAGATTGCGAACAACGGTACTTACCATGTTCAAATCCAAATCCATGTATAACGGGTGGCTATCGGCTTCAATGGTTATCTCCTTTTGCGCAGCGGAACCTTGCAGTAAATCAACAGTTTCCTCAACAATGTCCTTGATGTTAAAAAGGCCCTTCTTCAGCTTTAACCTCCCGGTTTGGGAGCGGGCCCATTGTAAAAGGTTGTCAAGAAGGCTGTATGCACTACCCGAGTATTTATGAATTTGTTTGATGAACATTTTTATTTGGTCGCGCTCGTATCTTTCAAAATCAGTGATTAGCAGTTCGCTGATACCGATAATTGTACTAAATGGATTTTTCAGGTCGTGGGCAACAATAGTCATGAACTTGTCTTTTGTTTTGTTCAGTTGGACAAGCTCAAGGCGTTCATGTTCCAAAGCATCCCGCTGACGCATCAGTTCAAGTTTCTCTTTTTGGATTTCCAGAGTCCTTTGTGTAAGTTTCTCTTCCAGTATATTGGTGTCCCTGAGCCTGGTAACTAACTCCTTTAATATGGCACGCGAAACCTCGGGTATGCTCTTTAAAATCTGTTCAAACGATTCCCCGCTAAGTTCGTACAGGTTGCAGTCGGTAATTGCGGTAACCGAGGCGCTGCGTTTCTCGAAATCAATGAGCGAATATTCGCCAAAATACTGTTTTCGACTCAGCGCAGCATAGATGTAATCGTCGTCGTGGACTTGCACGCTGCCTTCAATGACAATGTACATGGCGCGAACTGTGTCATCTTTCGAAATAATGACATCGTTGCGTTTGAAGGATACTACCCTGAAATATTTGCTGATAACCTTAAAATGGCGTTCGGGTATATTTCTGAATAAAGATACCTCGCGAATAAATTCCGTTTTTTCGTCCTGGTTGCCTCGTCTGAAAATCATTGTAACCTGCTAATCTGCACCCGCTTTTGTAAATCGAGGGTAAATATACTTATTTTTACTGAAATGCCCTTCGGTTTAGTTGGTCTTTTTTGCGTTGGCAGCTTCAAATTCCTTGATGAGTTCCTCGGGGGTTTTTCCCAGATTTTTTATCAGGATGTGGGTATCACTGGCCAACGGGTGCTCAGGGTATTTCTCCAGGAAAAGTTCGTAATATGTACGGGCGTCTTTGAAGTTTTTCTCGTTGTTTTCGTAGGTAAAACCTATCAGGAAAAGGACGTTGCCCATATTTTTAAACCCAGGAAATTCAGATTCAATCCTTTTCAGGTACGAAATGGCCTTCAAACCCTGATTAATATAAAGCGACGACTCGGCTGCACGATACAGGTATATGGGACTTAATGTATCCTGTTTGTTTTCTTCGTAATAAAGCCAATAGTTGTTAATCAAATCGTACATTTCATCGGTTGTGGCAGCCCTGACTTTACGGACACTGTCAACCAGAGTTTCCATTTTTGCAATTTGTTCCTGCTGCTTACGCCTTTTCACCGATGCGGATTCTGAGCAGGAGGCCATTAATAGAATGGCAACTAAGGAATACATTACGTTTTTCATTTTTTTCTGATTTTTGTTTAATGAACGAATTTCAAAATCTTATATTGTTAACAACATCATACTACTTAATTCTGATATTGTAGCTAACATCAACCTTCCCTTTAGAAATGTCGGCCAGCTTTCCTTTTAGCATTTTCTTTTTCAGAAAGGAGAGTTTGTCCGTAAACAAGACCCCTTCTAAGTGATCGTGTTCGTGCTGGATGATGCGCGCTGCTATTCCATCGAAGGTGTTGTCGTGTTGTTGCCATTTTTCGTCCAAATATCGAACTTTAACCACCGATTTGCGGCAAACATCTTCCCTTACTCCCGGAACACTCAGGCATCCTTCATTAAAAAACCATTCCTCGCCGCTTTCTTCTATTATCCGTGGATTTATAAACACTTTTTTAAAGGTTTCCAGTTCGGGGTTGTCTTCTGCCAACGCTTTGGCATCAACAACAAATAGCCGGATCGGCTTTCCTATTTGAGGAGCGGCCAGCCCCACACCATCGGATTTATACATGGTTTCGAACATATCCTCGATAAGTTTCTCGATACCGGGATAAGTTTTTTCAATCTCCTGGGCTTTCATCCTGAGCACCGGATGGCCTGCGACTATTATCGGATAAATCATTGTTTTTGCTCTAAAAAGGTTTGTAAAATAATGGTGGCACTAATCGTATCAATCAATTCTTTGTTACTGCGCTGTTTTTTCGTGGCTCCTCCCATAATAAGCGCTTGCTGCGACATTTTCGATGTAAAACGTTCATCAATTCGTTTTACAGGGATGTCGGGGTATTTTGCAACGAACCGTTTAACAAAGCCTGCAATGTGTGGCTCGCTTTCACTGGGTGTATTGTTCATTTGCTTGGGAAGTCCAACAACCAAACATTCGATGGTTTCCTTTGCCAGGTATGTGTCTAGGTAGGCCATCAACTCCGTGGTTTTTACCGTTGTAACCCCTTGAGCAATAATTTGCAATGGATCAGTAACGGCTATTCCGCACCGTTTCAAACCATAATCAATAGCTAATACTCTGGACATAACGTGGGCAAATTTACAAATATTTTTCGCTTCATAGAACACACAATTTTTGACGTATGTCGTATGCCGGAGATATTCCGCTTAGAGCCTTTTTGTTTAACTATTTCATACATGTGTCTGTAAATCAAGTAGAATGCTTGCGGCTTTAAACGGCGTTATTTGGTTTTTTAATACCTGATCTTCTATTTTCTGCAACACATTTTCAATTTTCGGGTTATGGTAAAATCGGCTCCGGAGGGTTTCGTTAATGGTTTCGTACATCCAAAATTTCGACTGCTCGTTCCGGCGCTGTTGAAAATAGTGGTTCCCGTTTGTCAGGGCAAGATATTCATTTACCGTGTCCCAAATTTCCCTGATGCCCTTGTTTTGCATAGCCGAGGCTGTCATTGATTTAGGTTGCCATCCCGACGGGCCTGGTGGAAACAGGTGCAACGCGCTGGCGTATTCGGCTTTGGCCATGTTCGCGCGGTCGATGTTGTTTCCATCGGCTTTGTTTATTATCAGCAAGTCGGCCATTTCCATTATTCCACGCTTAATTCCTTGTAACTCATCGCCAGCTCCGGCCAACATAAGCAGCAGAAAGAAATCAACCATACTGTGTACAGCGGTTTCTGACTGTCCCACGCCAACGGTTTCCACAAAAATGGTGTCGTATCCGGCAGCTTCGACCAGTATAATAGTTTCGCGTGTTTTCCGTGCCACACCACCTAGCGAACCTGCTGATGGAGAGGGGCGGATAAAGGCATTTTCGTTGGCCGACAATTTCTCCATCCGCGTTTTATCGCCCAATATCGAGCCCTTTGACCTTTCGCTGCTGGGATCAATGGCCAGAACGGCCAGTTTGTGCCCACGCAAGGTGATTTCGGTTCCCAATGCTTCTATAAAGGTGCTTTTCCCCACTCCCGGAACACCCGTAATGCCAATCCTGACCGATTTCCCGGAATTGGGAAGACACTTTTCAATTACCTCGCGAGAAAGTTGGTTATGTTCGGGCAACGAGCTTTCTATAAGCGTAATAGCTTGACTTAAAATGGTTCGGTTCCCGGACAGGATGCCGTCGCAATACTCCTCTACTGTCAGCGTTTTGCGCTTTCGCTTTTTAAGGTTGTGCAATGCATCAGGGTTTACAACCGGCGGTGGTTCTATTCCCGGGTTCACTTGCAAGGCGCTTTGAAATTTATTGTTTTCGGTTTCCATTTTTTTCATCGTGGCATTAAAGCAAATTAACGGCCAGTTTGTGGAAACTTGCCGTTAATTTTTTTTGTAATGGGAACATAAAATGGTTTTATTCCACTTTTTCTACTAACCCACCAATTTTCAGTTTTATTTCAGGTTGACCCGGGTCATTGCAGTAAACATCAATATACTGCGCTTGACGGCCACTGCGCCCGTGCGTGTTAAAGGAGACTTTTATGGTCGATGTCTGCCCTGGTTTTATTGACTCGGCAGGTGGCGTTGAGGCTGTACAGCCACATCCGGTTTTTACCTTGCGGATTATCAATGGACTTTTACCGTTGTTCTTGAATTCAAATTCGTGTGTTGCTACAAAACCCGCTTTTACATTTCCAAAATCATGATCGGTTTTAGTGAAAGTAATTTTTGGAGCGTTTTCCAATTCGCTTGGTGTCAGGTGCGAGAAGTCTTCTTTAATGACTGCCGATACCGAAACCATGCTGTTTTGTGGTTTTTGTTTGTTAACTAAAATGTACATGCGGTGCACCAAAAAGCCCAAATCGTTCACCTTTTGGGCATCCAAAGTAGCTTTTAAAACCCCTTTTTCGTTGGGCTTTAGTTCTTTTGGTTGCATTTCGACCGTCAGATAGGCCGGAACGTTTTCAAACTCAACCGAAACGGGACCACTTCCGATGTTGATAACCGGGATTTCATTGACCGAAACGGCGTTGTTTTTAACATTCATGAACGAGAACTGGTTGTTTTGCATACGGATATCGCCCATTAATTGGGGATAGTCATCCTCTATGGTTCGCGGTTTTGGCGTAACAGTGCCCTTAATGGTTAAAACTGTGGTTGGGTTGATAGCGTTGCTATACACGTTTATTGTTTTGGCAAAGGGTCCCGGACGGTGGGCAGGGTCGAAAACAGCCTCTACAAACCCTTTTTGTCCTGTGGGTATGGGTTGTTTCGAATAATCAGAAGTTGTACATCCACATGTAGCCTGAACCCTTGTGAGAACAAGCGGTTGTGATCCTGTATTTGTAAAACTGAACCTGTGTGTAACCTTGCCGGCTTCTTCCTTAATGGTTCCAAAATCATGTATTTGATAGTCAAATACAATGTTTGATCCTTCTTGTTGGGCCAGAGTGATAGTGGTTGTAAAAACCAAGGCCAATAAAAATTGTAACGTTCTCATAGAAAAATGTTGTAAAATAAGGTAATAACGTTTGGTAATCAGAAATATTGATACAAAGTTAGGGTTTTCTGACTTACGTTATTCTTTGCAAACGGATTATTTGCCCATTTGGCGCATATCGTACCCCGTAGGTTCCTGGAATACACGCAGTTCGAAAAATTCCACCGTGGCCAGCAGGTGGTCAAAAATGTCGGCCTGTATGGCTTCGTAATATATCCATCTTTTTTCTTTGCTAAAAAAGTAAAGTTCGAGTGGAATTCCCCGCTCGGTTGGTGGAAGATGCCGTACCATGACCGTAAGTTCCTGGTTTACTTCCTGATGGTTTTTCAAATACTCTTGTATGTACCGTCTGAACGTCCCCAGGTTGGTCATTTTCCGTCCGTTAACCGGAATTTCGCGGTTTACTTGTCTTTCGGTGTTGTGTGCCTCAATTTCAGCGGTGCGGTTGAAAACATAGTCGCGAATCAGATCAATTTTTTTGTATTTCTCGAGCATTTCATCGGTGCAGAAACGGATGGATGTTTGATCAATCAATATGGATCTTTTCACGCGTCTTCCGCCTGATTCTTGCATCCCGCGCCAGTTTTGAAACGATCCGCTTACCAAGGCGTATGAAGGAACGGTGGTAATTGTGTTGTCCCAGTTCTGAACTTTCACGGTATTCAACGATATTTCGATAATAACACCGTCAGCATTTTGGCTGGGAACAGTTATCCAGTCTCCAATGCGCACCATTTTGTTGACCGACATCTGAATTCCTGCTGCTAGCCCCAGCAAACTGTCTTTGAAAACCAACATAAAAACGGCAGTGAGGGTTCCCAAACCTGCCAGCAAATAGGTCACCGATTTGTCCATTAAGATAGCAAACATCAATAGAACCGCCAGAAGGTACACAAGTATCTGTACAACCTGAATATACCCTTTTATGGGCCTTTCCGCTGCCGATTCGAACCTTTCATAAATATCGTTCAAGCTTCGCAAAAGAGCATCCACAATCAAAGCTCCCCAAAATACCAAATACATGACAACGGCCTTTTGTATCAAGCCAATAAAACTTGGAGCCTCGGGGAACAATTGCGGTATCCCGTAATAAATAATCAGGATAGGCGCTACCTGGCTTAAACGCGCGAAAACCTTTCGTTTCAGCAGGATATCGTCCCAGTTTGTTTCCGATTTTTCTACAACCTTTATTACAATGGCCAGAATAATTTTCTTGGTAATAAAATTAACCAATAAACTTAGCACAAGAATGCCCAATAAGAGCGTGGTATCTGTTAGTAAATCAGACCAATAGCTGGTAAGTCCGACATTCAGGTACCATTGTTCTACAGTGTGTTTCAGGGTTTCCATAGTTCAAGCTTTTGTTTTCCGGAGGGCAAATTTACGAAAAAAGGCAACCTGATATGGCTGCCAAAAGATCCAGCAAAGTGTAAAATGATAACTTCTGTTAACTTGTTGATTTTTTTTTAAAACCTTAATTCCGCAGCAAAAATATTTGCATACATGTCAAGTTTCATAAGGTTGTTGGTTAAAACAATCTTGCTTTGATTCAAATTTC
>JBBISE010000066.1:0-17019 GCA_037441445.1 Salinivirgaceae bacterium | reverse complement strand
TTAAAGTCGGGAAATCTTAAACTTTACACCCAACAACGTGGTGAAACTTTACAAGAAATATTAAAAATCAACTGGTTTCCTTGGTTACGGAAGAATTTGCAAAACTCCCGGAAAAATGAAAAAGGAATAACCACAGAGGCACGGAGAACATGAAGTTGCACAGAGAAGAATAATAAATGACCACGAAGAAACAGGAAACAAGAAGTTGCACGAAGAACAATGAAACAGATTAACCTCGAAGACAAAAAGAACACGAAGGTAAACGAAGAAAAAAACTCTGTGAAACTCTATGCTCTCAGTGTCTCCGTGGTTTAAAAATACTATTCACCAAATAAACAGAAAATTATGAACACGCAAGAATTTTTCAAACTAATGAGCGAAGCAAAAATCCATGATTTAACCCAGCCGCTCAGTATCCACACTCCACCATGGCCAAGCTACGTCCCGCTACAAATTCAATATTTTAAACGTATTGCCGGCGCCCACATGGGACAAGGCGCTAATGGTCAAATAATTACAACCAGCCACCACGTTGGAACACACATCGATGGCGAAATTCATTTCCATTCCAGTGGACGTTCCATTGGCAACACTCCGCTCGATTTTTGGTATGGCCCTGGTGTTGTGGTTGATATTTCCGATGAGGTTGAAGATTACAGCCTTTATTCGCCCGAAATGTTGATGCGCAAAGCCGACATTAAAAAAGGCGACATTCTGATAATCAACACCGGATACCACAAATACGCATGGGATCAACCCGAATCAGACGAAGTGCGCTATTTTGTGAACCATCCCGGCCCTAGCCCCGATTTTCATCAGTGGGCCTTAAACATGGAAATTAAGTGGATTGGCGTGGACTGCGGCAGTGCCGATCATCCCATGAATACCATTATTCGCGATTGGCACCCAAAACGTTTCAAGGAAGCAGAAGCCAGATTAGTAGCAAAATATGGTAAAAAATGGGACGAAATGTTTCCACCGGAAACATACTACCAGGTTATGCACCTGAAACTGTTCCCAAAAGGATTAGTGCATGCTGAAAACATTGGAGGCGACATTAACAAAATAAACAACAAACGAGTTTGGATTGGCCTGTTCCCATTGCGGGGCGTTGAAATGGAATCGTCCATGTGTCGCGTAATAGCCATTGAAGCTCCTGAAAAATAGACACCTTTAGACTTCGCTTAGCGTGACGATTGGTTACTACCTCAAGGTTTGGAAACACTGGTCATGCTCAGCGTAGTCGAAGCACAATCCGATGTGGAAGCATAAAATAAATAGCTTAATTACAACGTACAACATAATCAAAAAACATTATGGCTATTCCCTACGAATTTTCATACGCCAGACCGTCAACACTTCAAGAGGCCATTGACCTGAAGGCGAAATACGGCAAAAATGCCCGTATCCTTGCCGGTGGAACCGATATTGCCAATGAAATGAAACAAGGATTTCGGGTTCCCGAACTAATGATTGACATCAAAGGGATTTCAGAACTTGAAAAAATTGAAATCATTAACGGCGAATTACACATTGGAGCCTTGGTTACTTTCAATGCCATCCGCAATTCGCAATTGGTTACCGACAATTGCTACATCCTTTACGAAGCAGCCGGGTTGGTGGCATCCAATGGAGTTCGTAACAGGGCGACCATGGTTGGGAATATCTGTTCGGCGGTCGCTTGCATGGATAGTGCAGCCCCTCTGCTTGTCCACGAAGCCATCATTCATACCATCAGTAGCGATGGCAAACGACAGCTGTCGGCACAACATTGGTTTGTCGATAACCGTAAAACGGCCATTGCTGATAACGAGATTGTTACTCATGTAACCATACCCATCCCAAAACAAAAATATGCAGGAGCATACCAGAAAATGATGCGGTATTCGGGCGAAGACCTTTCACAGGCTAACGTAGGCGTTTTAGTCTTTGCCGATGGCCATTGCAACGTAGCCTTTGGATCCGTTGGACCTACTCCAAAGCGTTCGTTAAAAATTGAAAACCATTTGAAAAACAAGGGAATAAATGCCCAATCAGTTGAAGAGGCAAAAGCCATGATTGAGACCGTCATTGCACCCATTACCGATGTCAGGGCAACCAAAGAGTACCGTATGCACATGACCAAAGTAATGTTTGAAAGAGCGGTTCAAACTGCAACCGACCGTTTGAAAAAACCTAAACTAATTACCAAATAACCAATCCCATGGAAAAGATAACATTTAAACTAAACGGCGAAACACGTTTCATTCATGTCGAGCCAAGCGAAATGCTCCTCGATGTACTGCGCGATAAAATGGGATTAAAAAGCCCCAAATGTGGCTGCGACAGTGGCGATTGCGGTGCATGTACCGTCTTACTAAACGGTAAAACAGTGCGCAGTTGCCTGATATTTGCCATTGAAGTAAACGGACAGGAAATTGTTACACTCGAAGGAATATCCAAAAACGGACTTTCACCACTACAGAAAGCACTACACGAACGCAACGTTTTTCAGTGTGGCTATTGTGCCCCGGGGATGATTTTGGCTGCTACGGAATTAATTCAGAATAATCCACACCCTACCGAACACGAAATCAAAGAAGCTATTGCCGGCAATTTGTGTCGTTGCACTGGATACACTCCTGTTATTGAAGCAATTTTGGATGTAACTAAAAAACACTAACCATGGAAGAGTACACATACATTGGACAATCGGTTGTAAAAGTCGATGGCAAGGAAAAAGTTTCCGGTGCAGCCATCTATACCGATGATATTGAGTTCGGCCCAAACCTTTTGTATGCCGAAATTGTGGAAGGTCCGCACGCGCACGCCATGATTCTGAGCATTGATACTTCCGAAGCCGAAAAAGTTCCCGATGTTCTGGCCGTGGTTACCGGAAAGGATTTTCCTTACAACTTTGGTATGTACATGCAAGACAGGTTTATTTTTGCACAAGGCCGGGTCCGTTTTTATGGCGAGCAAATAGCAGCCGTAGTTGCCCGCACGCCTCAAGCTGCAAAGAAAGCCGCCAAATTGGTGAAAGTCAGTTACGAGCCGCTGCCAAAAGTCCTAAACCCATTAGATGCCATCAAAGAAGGCGCAGACTTACTTCATCCCAACCTAAAGAATTACAAACACGTCCCCTGGTTTTTCCCAAAACCGGAAACCAACATTGCTCACCATCGAAAAATTCGTAAAGGCGACGCCGAAAAAGGATTTGCCGAAGCCGATTACATCCTGGAAGATACATACGAAGTTCCGCGCTATTCGCATTGTGCCATTGAATTTCATGCAGCCGTTGCCAAATATGATTTGTCGGGACGTCTGACTGTATGGGCGTCATCGCAATCGCCACACACACAGCGCAATCTGTTTGCTGCAGCCTTTGCTCCTCTGGGTATTAAGCACAACGACGTTCGGGTTATTGCACCCCATGTTGGCGGAGGATTTGGCTCGAAAGCCGGTGTTACAATGGAAATTATTGCTGCCGCCATTGCCATTAAAGTTCCCGGACATCCGGTGAAAGTTTTGTGGAATCGCGAACGAGAATTTTATAACACCTACCAACGATTGGGTGTTGTTGCTAAACTGAAAGTGGGTGTTAAAAACGATGGTCGAATAACCGCCTTAAGCCACGATTTGTACTGGGATGCAGGAGCCTATGTCGAGTACGGGGCCAACGTGGTGAATGCCGTTGGGCTGTCTGCCATTGGGCCTTACAAAGTTGATAATGTGGCCATTGACTCGTATTGCATTTACACGAACCTGCCTCCCGGTGGACCTTATCGTGGATTTGGATACAGCGAGTTTTTATTCGGTTTGGAATCACACATGACTCGCATAGCCAAACACTTAGGTATTGATTCGGTGGAAATTCGACGCCGAAATGCCATTAAAGAAGGCGATTTAACCGCCTACGGAGCACACATGAACCCCAACGGTTTATTGCAAGCCATTGATGCCGTAGCCAAGGAGATAAAATGGAATGAACAACCGAAATCGAACGACCCCAACATTGCTATAGGGAAGGGATTTTCGTTGTTCTGGAAAGCCCCGGCCATGCCACCAAACGCCGCTTCGTCCTGTTTCTTAAAATTTAACGAAGATGCCAGTCTTAACCTGATGGTATCAGGCATGGATTTGGGACAAGGATTTCTGACCGTCATGGCACAAATTGCTGCCGAAATTCTTTCTGTTCCTACATCGAAAATCAGAACTGAGAATCCAGATACTGACCGCAATCCGTATGAATGGCAAACCGTGGCATCGCACATCACCTGGGGATGTGGAAATGCCGTGAAGAAAGCAGCCCTCGATGCCCGCGACCAAATTTTCGACCTTGTTGCACGAACCAAATTCCTACCCAAGGATATGCTCTATTTAGAGGATGAGAAAGTAAAATGCAAAACTGACCCAAAATTTACACTACCCCTGAAAGAATTCATTATCAACGGTGTGCAAATGGAAGATGGGACATTCAAAGGAGGACCAATCCTGGGTCGAGGCGTGTTTATGCCCGAATTTACTTCCACCAACGCCAATCCGGAAACCAGCCAGGGAGGACATCCCAATGTGCATTATACTGTTGGAGCAGCGGCAGCCATTGTGGAGGTTGACAAACAGACGGGAAAAATAAAGCTTAAAAAAATTGTTGAGGCGGTTGACGCCGGCAAAGCCCTGAATCCCGGTCTTGTTGAAGGTCAAATTGTGGGAGGAATTTTACAAGGAATTTCTACTGTGCTATACGAAGATATGAAATTCGACCACCGTGGTAAACTCTTAAATCCCAATTTTACCGACTATAAAATTCCAACAGCACTGGACGTTCCAGATGAAGTCGTCCCCATTATCATTGAAGTTCCACAACCCGATGGGCCTTTTGGTGCGCGTGGCGTGGGCGAACATCCCATGATTCCCATTGCTCCCATGATTGCCAATGCCATTGACGATGCCCTTGGTGTGCGTATTAATTCCATGCCCATCACCGCCGAGAAGGTGTGTTTGGCAATGTTGGCGAAGAAGAAATGACAGAAGACGGAAGTAGGAAGTCAGAAGTAGGTCAGGCTGAGCGGAGTCGAAGCCTGGAAGACAGACGGTCAGCCTGAGCGCGTTGTGCTGAGCCTGTCAAATTAGAGTCGAAGCCCGGAATACAAAAGAAATTTCGTAAATTGCAATAAGCAGAATTATTACAATCATTTTTTGATTTACGAACAAGAAACGCGATTTTTGATTTTCGAAATACAACCGCACGATATTTTGTAGAGGATGTCTAAAAAGTCCCCGATTTGTCATTGCGAACGCAGTGAAGCAATCTAATGAGCCTGATAATAAGTTGATTGCTTTGTCGTTCCTCCTCGCAATGACGTCGATTTATGACTTTTTGGACAGCCCCTACATCCAACCAATTAATTAACAAAAATAATCAACGTCATGAAACCCCTCCACAACCTAAAAATACTAGACCTTACCCGCGTGTTGGCCGGGCCCTTTTGCACCATGATTCTCAGTGATTTAGGCGCTGAAGTCGTTAAGGTCGAAGTGCCTGAAACCGGTGACGATGCGCGATCGTTTGGCCCGTTTAAAAACGGCCAAAGCCTTTATTTTCTGAGCATTAACCGCGAAAAGAAAAGCATCTCAATCAACCTGAAAACCGAAAAAGGCAAAGAACTGTTCAGGGAACTGATAAAGAAATTCGATGTGGTAGTTGAAAATTTTCGCCCCGGAACCATGGAAAAACTTGGTCTGGGCTACGAAAACCTGAAAGTACTGAACCCAAAACTGATTTACGCAGCCTCATCGGGATATGGGCATACTGGGCCAAGTTCGGCAAAAGCCTCATACGACATTTTGGCGCAAGCCATGGGCGGAATCATGAGCATTACGGGGTGGCCCAACACGCCCCCAACCCGCGTGGGAATGTCACTGGGCGATATCACAGCATCGCTCTATCTGGGAATCGGAATTTTGGCCGCCTTGAACCACCGCAACAACACCGGCGAAGGCCAAAAAGTGGATGTTGCCATGCTCGATTGCCAGGTTTCCATCTTGGAAAATGCGATAACACGCTATCAGGTCGAAGGAAAATCGCCCGAACCGTTAGGCAACCGACACCCCACTATTGCTCCGTTCCAGGCTTTTAAAGCCAGCGACAGTTACTTTGTTATTGCCGCAGGAAACGATTCGCTTTGGAAAAAACTGTGCATTGCCATTGATCGCCCCGATTTGTTGGAAAACCCCAATTTTGCCACCAATGGCCTTAGAACGCAAAACCTAGTGGCACTGATCGATGAAATGGAGAAAACCATACTGACAAAAACAGCCGCCGAATGGGTTGAGATTATCGATGCAGCTGGAATTCCCTGCGGTCCCATTAACACCATTGACAAATTGTTTGCAGACGAACAAATCGAGGCCCGCAACATGATTGTGGATGTGCATGACAAACAAGCGGGTACGATTAAAATTGCCGGTAATCCCATAAAATTGAGCACGTTGGACGAGAAGATCCATCGTTCACCCGCACCCGAAATCGGCGAACACAATGTTGAGGTGTTAACCTCAATGCTCGGCCTTTCCGTCGAGGAGGTGATGAAAATGAAGGAGAATGGAATTTTGTAACTTAAATGAAACGCCTATACCAACAAGCGGCTTTTCGACGCACAAGAGCATGATTATCAATCAAGCAATATATCGCTTTTGAGAGATCCTTCGCTCCGTGCCTACGCTCAGGATGACAGAGAGACTTTTGATATTAAGGGAGGAAAGAATGGCGGCGAAGCCGCCATTCTTTCCTCTCCAGTATCACAATACATCGACTGTCATCCTTAGCGCAGCGAAGGATCTCGTCAGGCAGCGACATTTTTAAATGACACTATTTCAGTAATATACGAAAACATAAACACAAGAAAAATCGTTAATACTTTACAGATTGCAATACTATGTTAGTCAACCCCCTTGCCTTAGCCGAAACCGCCGAAAATCTGCGTAGCGGAAAATTGTCTTTAGTGCAATTTATCAATGATTTGTGCGACAGAATTGATGCCGTGGAACCTCACATTTTCTCGCTGATGACGGAGGAGAATCGGCGTGAACGGCTGATTGGCGATGCTAAAAAACTGTTGGAAAAATTCCCCGATCCGCAAAAACGACCTCCACTTTTTGGTATTCCCGTGGGAGTGAAAGATATTTTCCGCGCCGACAGTTTTCAAACCACGGCAGGTTCTGCCTTGCCCCCTGCTCTTTTCGAAGGCCCTGAATCGTCGGTTGTAAGCACGTTAAAGCAAAACGGTGCCTTGATTTTGGGAAAAACCGTCAGTACCGAGTTTGCGTTTTTCGAACCCGGTCCAACCCGAAATCCACACAACCCAAACCATACTCCGGGAGGCTCTTCAAGTGGCTCGGCAGCGGCAGTAGCGGCGGGACTCTCGCCATTGGCGCTGGGAACTCAAACCATTGGCTCCATTTCGCGTCCCGCAGCCTATTGTGGGGTTTACGGATACAAGCCAACCTTGGGCAGGGTTCCCACCGACGGAATTATCCCCTTCTCTCCCACTGCCGACCATGCCGGTTTTTTTACACAAGATTTGGCGGGGTTGGAATTGGCCTGCTCTGTTCTGGTGCCGGATTGGAATAGCAATATTCTATTACCTGAAAAGATGCCTACCATTGGAATACCTATCGGAAAATACCTTCAACAAGCTGATGATGAAATGCGTACATGGTTTCTGCAGATTGTCGAAGATTTAAAAGAAAAAGGCTTTACAGTTTCGCAGATTGATATTTTTGGGGAAATTGAACACATTAACAAATCTCACCGAAATTTAGTGGCACATGATTTTGCAAACGTTCACACAACATGGTTTTCGGAATACGATTACCACTATCGGCCACATTCAAAGGAACTTATAGAAGAAGGCCGTCGATTATCGCACAAGGTCTATGAAAATGCTCTATCAAACAGCCTTTATTTACGCCATAGTATCGAAAAAACCATGCAACTTTTATGCATTGATCTCTGGTTATCACCATCGGCTTTAGGAGCAGCCCCCGTGGGCATTCACGCAACTGGCAGCCCGCTGATGAACCTGCCATGGACATACATCGGTGTTCCAACTATTTCTATGCCAGTGGGAAAAAGCAAAAACAAGCTTCCATTGGGTTTGCAAATCGCAGGAAACTTCGGTGGTGACGAAAAATTACTTGGTTTGTGCAGAATTTTAGAAAAAAATCTACTTTAACCGTTATACCAAATGCTTTAATGCATCGACCAACCCGTTAATTTTTTGCGCTGTGGGCTTTGCTACTGGAACAAGCGGGCTGCGTAGGGTATTCGAAATAGTACCCATTTGATGCAAAACCTGTTTTACTCCGGCAGGGCTTCCATCTTCAAATATAGCCATAATAATTGGCAGGAGTTGATAGTGCAGTGCTTTTGCCTCCTGAAACTTGCCCTCCAAAAGGAAATGAACCATATCGGAAAAGGCCTTTGGATAGGCATTACCTATAACCGATATTACGCCATCAGCACCCGATGCAATTAATGGAAATGCAATGGCATCATCGCCAGAAACAACTTGAAAACCATCGGGTTTTTGACGGATTATTTCCATAATTTGGGTCATAACGCCCGAAGCCTCTTTTACAGCTACAATATTTTCAAAATCGTTTGCCAACTCAAGCGTTGTTGGGGGCAACATGTTCACTGATGTCCGGCCTGGTACATTGTACAAAATGATAGGCTTGTCGGTGGCAAGGGCAATTTGTTTAAAATGTTGATACAAACCCTTTTGCGAAGGTTTATTATAGTATGGAGTGACCGACAAAATTCCCCAGATTTCTTTAGGAAGGTTTTTCAAATCGTCAATAACGTTTTTGGTGTTATTTCCACCAACGCCCACAACAACAGGTTTTCGATTATTATTGACCTCAATTATAAGATTTACAACAGCCTGTTTCTCGTCTTTCGACAACGTAACCGATTCGCTGGTTGTTCCCAAAGCCACCAGGTAATCTATTCCGTTACTGATTTGATTTTCAACATGTGATGCCAGGGCTTTAAAATCAATGCTTCCGTCTTTCCTGAAAGGTGTAATAAGCGCTGTCCCAACTCCAAACGTTTGTGTAAATGCCATAAAATGACCTCCTGCTTGAATTTCTTCTATTTTCTGTTTATAAATCCTAAATAATGAATCACTTGTTGTAAATATTCGTTGACATCGTCTCCCTTTATTTTTAACAAAAGAGTTGCGTACTTGTTGCGCTCGTGAAACGGGGCAACAATTGATTTGGCCTTGCTGAGGGTTGCAATCCATTGAAAATGGAAACGATTATCGAAATCAGCCACTATAAGCAAATCCGATGGTTGTAATATAAAGTCACGGTAAACATCAGAAGCTGGTTTTCCAAACCAGTTTAGCTGTTTGCGGCAATAGTATTTCAAGCCTTTCCTGTCTTGGAGGTTGGGGTCAATTTTCTTTGTATCTACAAATATCAACACATCAACACTTTTGCCTTCATCTAAAAGGAATTTGGCAAACTTGGACATGATATCGGCCTGGGCCTGGTTTGTCCGGTTAAACAGGATTTGAACCCGTTTTACCTCATTCCAGTTCAAAAACTGACGGGCTACTATTCCCTGGGAAGCTTTGCGCAAGGAATAAACCGCTAAATTGTGCTTTATATTTTTCAGCAATCCCACGTTATAAATTTTGACCGTGACACTGTTTAAATTTTTTGCCACTTCCGCAAGGGCAAGGATCGTTTCGGCCTACTTTGGGATCTACCCGTACAGGGCCTTGTGGTTTTTGCTGTGCCAAATCGCTGCGGCTGGTTTGCATGCGGCTGTGATCGGTGCGGCGTTGTTCAGCTGCCTGTCGGAAATTCTGCGCATTTTGTGTTGGAATATAAGCCTTTAGAAGTACTGAAACTACCTCGCGGTTGATTTTGTCCAACAGCTTTTTAAAGAGCTCAAATGACTCGAATTTGTATATCAACAACGGATCTTTCTGCTCATAGGAAGCATTCTGCACTGATGTTTTCAGATCGTCCATTTCGCGCAGGTGCTCTTTCCAACTCTCATCGATCAACAACAGGGAAATGAATTTCTCAACCGAGCGCATGACCTCCATTCCTTTCGACTTGTATGACCGTTCGAGATTGGCAACAACCTGATAGACTCTGTAGCCATCGGTAATTGGGATAACAATATTTTTATATTGCTCAGCTTGTGTTTCGTAAACATTGCTAATAACAGGCAGAACCTGCGCTGCTATTTGCTCCTGTTTTCTTTGGTATTTTTCGGTTATGGCTTTGAATATCTTTGAAGTAACCTCTTTTTCATCGGCTTTTAAATAGAAATGCTCGTCAAAAGGGACTTCAATGGTAAGTTGCCGCATTAATTCAAAGCGGAATGTTTCAAAGTCGGATTGTCCATGCTGCATTTCAACAAAATCCTCGCACATGGCTGTCATCATGGCTGCAACATCTACCTGGATACGTTCTCCAAAAAGGGCATGGCGACGTTTGCTGTAAACTACTTCGCGCTGCGAGTTCATGACATCATCGTACTCAAGAAGACGTTTACGGATTCCAAAGTTGTTTTCTTCCACTTTCTTTTGAGCGCGTTCTATTGAACGGGTAATCATGCGATGCTGAATAACTTCGCCCTCCTTGAGTCCTAATCTGTCCATCATTCTGGCAATACGATCCGAACCGAACAAGCGCATCAAATCATCCTCGAGTGAAACAAAAAATTGTGATGAACCCGGATCGCCCTGACGGCCTGAGCGTCCGCGCAACTGGCGGTCAACACGGCGCGATTCGTGACGCTCGGTACCAATAATGGCCAAACCACCGGCTTTTTTCACTTCGTCGGTTAATTTAATATCGGTACCCCGACCTGCCATGTTAGTGGCTATGGTTACTGTTTTTGCCTGACCTGCCTCGGCTACAATTTCAGCTTCTCGTTGGTGCAACTTGGCGTTCAAAACGTTATGTTTAATGCCGCGTAACTTTAACATTCTGCTAAGTAATTCTGAGACTTCAACCGAAGTTGTACCCACAAGAATGGGTCTTCCCGCTTCTCGTAACTTGGCAATTTCTTCAATGACAGCGGTGTATTTCTCGCGTTTAGTTTTATAAATTAAATCCTCGTAGTCTTTTCTAACTACCGGACGGTTTGTCGGGATAACCACAACATCTAATTTATAGATATCCCACAACTCACCGGCTTCTGTTTCCGCAGTTCCTGTCATACCAGCCAGTTTCAGGTACATCCTGAAATAGTTCTGCAAAGTAATGGTAGCAAAAGTTTGTGTTGCTGCTTCCACTTTTACATTCTCTTTGGCCTCGATTGCCTGGTGTAAGCCATCGCTGTATCGACGCCCTTCCATGATACGCCCGGTTTGTTCGTCAACAATTTTGATTTTGTTGTCCATGATGACGTATTCCACATCTTTTTCGAACAAGGTATAGGCTTTAAGCAACTGGTTTACAGTATGTACGCGTTCCGATTTAACACTGTAATCCTGAATCACCTGATCCTTTTTAACTAATTTTTCGTCCGGTGAGATGGGTGCTTTGTCTAATTCAGCCAACTCAGAACCCACATCGGGAAGAACAAAGAATTTAGTGTCTGAAACCATCCCACTCAGATAATCAATACCCTTGTCAGTCAAATCAATAGAATTGATTTTTTCATCAATGACAAAGTAAAGTTCATCGGTGGCAATATGCATGTTTTTATTATTCTCTTGCATATAAAAATTCTCTGTTTTCAGCAAAAGAGCTTTTATTCCCTGCTCGGACAAGAATTTTATAAGGGGTTTGTATTTTGGTAACCCTTTATAGGCTCTAAGTAGCAGAAGTCCACCCTTCTCGGTGTTTCCTTCGGTTATTAATTTTCGGGCATCGGCCAAAATAGTTGTTACCAGATTTCGCTGTGCATTGTATAATTTTTCGACAACGGGCTTAAACTCGTTAAACAACTGATCTTCACCTTTTGGAACAGGGCCGGATATTATCAAAGGGGTACGGGCATCATCAATCAATACCGAGTCAACCTCGTCAACAATGGCATAATTGTGTTTGCGTTGCACCAATTCTTCGGGGCTAAGCGCCATATTATCACGCAGATAATCAAAACCAAACTCGTTGTTGGTTCCGAATGTAATATCGCACTCGTAAGCTTTTCTTCGGGCAGCAGTGTTTGGTTGGTGGTTGTCAATACAATCAACGGAAAGGCCGTGGAACATATACAAAGGTCCCATCCATTCCGAGTCGCGTCGGGCAAGATAATCGTTCACAGTAACCAAATGAACACCCTGACCTGACAACGCATTAAGGAAAACCGGTAACGTGGCAACCAATGTTTTTCCCTCACCGGTGGCCATCTCGGCAATTTTTCCTTTGTGAAGCGCCACACCACCAATCAATTGCACATCGTAGTGCACCATTTCCCACTTTTGAAGGTTTCCACCGGCCATCCATTCATTGGAATATATGGCTTTATCGCCCTGGATTTCAACAAAATCCTTAACCGGAGCCAAATCGCGGTCAAATTGAGTGGCTGTGACTTCAATTTTTGGATTTTCCTTGAAACGGCGTGCCGTATCTTTCATAATGGCAAAAGCTTCAGGAAGAATCTCATCGAGAACTACCTTATATTTGCTTTCAATTTCTTTCTTTAATGCGTCAATCCGGTTGAACATGGTTTCGCGCTCCTCAATGGTCGATGTATGCTCGTCGAGTTTTGCCCGCAACTGTGCGATTTCATCATTCTCGGGTTTGACATATTCTTTAATCCGCTGGCGTAATTTCTGTGAGTGCTCACGCAATTCATCGTTCGTCAGCTTGGTTATTGATTCATACGTTTCTTTGATCTGTTTTACATACGGTTCAATCTCTTCCAAATCGCGCTTTGCTTTCGAACCAATGAACAATCCAATAATCTTGTTAACTAAATTCATGATTGATATAAAGGTTTATTATATTATCTTGTTAATATACAGGTACTTTTGTGCAACAATTAAAACTTCCATTCTTAATGACAATGACCTGTTTTTCGACCTGCTAAATTAGCAATTATCATTGTAATAGAGATTGTTTTTCGAAAAAACCAAGGAATATTTTCGCAACATTTTGAATGTGAGGGAGTAAATCAAATACGCCAGGTATGCAACCAAAAAACGCATCGCTGTTTTTTCTGTTTTTACACCGAAAAGTATAGCTTTGTGAACAAAAAAAGAGAAACCATGAATACATTTCACCAGATTTTTTCTTTTTGGCTTTCGCTAATCATTGGTTTTGCCTTGCTTTGGGGACCGTTTAGGCTGCTTGAATTGGTTGAAAGTCCCCTTATTCTGGCCTGGACAACAATTGTAATGCTGTTCACTTTTATTCTTCTTCTTTTACACAAAACTTTGCATTGGAAGTTGGCTTCAAAAACACAATACGCCGCTAAATATGAACAACTTAAATTAAATTTAGCAGTTTTTTTGTTTCTCGGTGTCATGATCGCTTCAGTACGCTCCGCCTCCACCCGGTTTTTATTAATCACGGATTATGTTTGGGTTCCGGTTCTTGGATTCATAATCCTTTTCGATGCCCTTACCCTGATTGCCTGGTCGCAATGGCACTTTGCAAAGCGTTTTATGCGTAACAAAAACCAGGCAGCCAAACACGAGTTGGTTTCTGATGGTTTGTATTCTGTTATCCGACACCCTCGCGATTTGGGACTCATGATTTTTTCACTGAGTTGCTCTTTGACTTTTAATTCCATTCTTGGTTTGATTTTTAGCGTTCTTTATATTTTGGTTGCCATAATGCGCATTAAAGATGAAGAAGCGTTTTTGAAACAAGAGTTTGGCCAGGAATGGATTGATTATACAAAAAACACGTCATCGCTGATTCCTTTTTTATACTAACGTTATGTCAACTTTCGATATACAACAAGAAGAGTTGTCCACGGTTTATCATCGTCTGCAACCCTATATCCATAAGACTCCGGTACTTACCAGCAGCATTCTGAACAATCTTTCAGGTGCAAACCTCTTTTTTAAATGCGAGAGTTTTCAGCGCACCGGTTCGTTTAAAATAAGGGGTGCTACCAACGCCATTTTATCCCTGAGCGAGGACGAACGCCAGAGAGGTGTAGTAACCCATTCATCCGGGAATTTTGCACAAGCCTTAGCTTATGCGGCTAAATATCAGGGAATTAAATCGTGGATTGTAATGCCCGAAAACGCCCCGAAATCGAAAAAGGATGCAGTGGAACAATATGGTGGAGAAATTGTATTGTGTGCTTCAACAGTTCAGGCACGCGAAGAAACGGCGCAAAAAATTGTTGATAGTTTGGGAGCAAAATTTATTCACCCATACAACCAACGTGAAGTGATAATGGGACAAGCAACTTGCGCTATGGAACTAATTGAAAAACAACCCCATTTAGACTATTTGATTGTTCCGGTTGGCGGTGGAGGATTGATTTCGGGTTCGGCCTTAGCCTCGCTGTATTATTCACCACAAACAAAAGTAATTGGTGCAGAGCCCCTTAATGCAAACGATGCTTTCTTATCATTAAAAAAAGGAGAAATTGTACCACAAACTAATCCTGACACCATTGCCGATGGTTTGCGAACAAGCCTGGGAACGCTCACATTTCCAATAATCAGTGAACTAGTCAGCGAAATTATTACAGTTACCGAAAATGAGATAATCAACGCCATGAAACTCTTCTGGACCAGAACCAAAGTAATCATTGAGCCCTCGTCAGCAGTTGCGTTAGCGATCGTTTTTAAACAGACTGAAAAGTTTGCCACAAAAAAAACGGGAATACTTTTAAGTGGTGGAAATATTGATATTACAAATTTACCTTTTTGACACTATGGGGACAGGAAACTTTTATTTTGCCTTTTCGCTGACACTTTTTGCAGGGTTAGCAACGGGAATTGGTGCAGCCATTGCCTTTCTGGCAAAACAAACCAACAAAAAGCTGTTGGCACTCTCGCTGGGTTTTTCGGCAGGTGTTATGATATATGTTGCCTTGGTTGAAATTATGCAAAAATCAAAAGAAAGTTTGATTGCCGGATTGGGAGAAACTATGGGTAGCTGGATTATGGTTTTATCTTTCTTTGCTGGAATTGCAGTTATTGCCGTTATCGACAAGCTTATCCCCAGCGGCGAAAACCCACACGAGGCGCATAAAATTGAAGAGATGCAGAATTCAGGAACAAATTCAAAGCGCAAACTTCTAAGGATGGGTATATTGTCGGCATTGGCCATTGGCATCCACAACTTCCCTGAAGGGATAGCCACTTTTATGGCCGGAATGACCAATCCAACCATCGCTATTTCCATAGCCATAGCCATTGCTATTCACAACATACCGGAAGGAATAGCCGTATCCGTTCCTGTATTTTACGCCACAGGAAACCGCCGCAAAGCCTTTTGGTTGGCTTTTTCCAGCGGCTTGGCCGAGCCAGTAGGAGCTTTGATTGGTTATGGTTTAATTACATTCATTTTCGATGAAATCCCGGCCACCATCACCGGAATTATGTTTGGTGCCGTAGCCGGAATCATGGTTTTTATATCCTTAGACGAACTTCTGCCCACCGCCGAGGAATATGGCGAACACCATGTTGCCATTTATGGTTTAATAGCCGGTATGGCCGTGATGGCGGTTAGTTTGGTGATGTTTAGTTGAGAGGGAAGTCCGAAGCTGGAAGTCGGAAGTGGGAAATGGAAAGTAGGAATGAGGAAGGAGTATGACCAAAAGAATTTGAAAATTTGAAAATGAGATAATGTGTCAATAGGATTATGAACATACACCAAATTGAACCTCTGGGAATATCCGCAGATTTGCAGGATTATTATCAAAATTTAGCTACGAAAAATGGCTTCGAATTAAAAATATGGAACGACAGACCCGCAGAAAATGCCGAGATAATTAAACGCGCACGAAATGCAGAAGTACTCATTGCTTCCAACATTCCTATAGATAAGGAAATTCTCAGCAACCTTCCCGATTTGAAAATGATTTCGGTGGCATTCACCGGACTCGATCACATAGACCTGGAAGAATGTGGACGCAGAAATATTGTTGTAAAAAACGCGGCAGGATACTCAACCACATCGGTTGCGGAACTTACTGTGGGAATGATAATTAGCCTGCTTCGGGATATTGTTTCAAATTCCATTCTAACCAAAGAAGGCAAAGGCCGAAATGGATATACCGGCTTGGAACTGAGAAATAAAACCATTGGCATTATTGGCATGGGGCGCATTGGAAAGGAAGTGGCGCGCCTTTGTAACGCTTTTGGATGCAATGTTGTATCCTGGAGCCGCAGTGCCAAAAAAATTCCCGACGTTCAGTTTCTTTCGTTGGATAACCTGTTAAAAACAGCCGATATTGTTTCTCTGCACATCCCTTTGACAAATGAAACTAAAGGATTAATAGATGCCCATAGGCTTGCCATGATGAAACCATCAGCATTCCTGATTAACTCGGCACGTGGAGCAGTAGTTGATTCTTTAGCCCTTTTTCAAGCCCTTGAAAACAAACAAATTGCCGGAGCAGCCTTGGATGTATATGATTATGAACCTCCACTCCTTCCCGATTATGCCTTACTGAGAGCAAAGAATATTCTAATGCTGCCACATATTGCCTACGCAACTCAGGAGGCATTCGATTTGAGGGCAAAAATAGTTTTCGATACTATTTTTGCGTGGAAACAGAATTTGGAGAATCCTGAATTACCCGTCTTTTAAGGTTTCATAAAAAACTTAAAATTTGAAAACACTGTTATTCAACAGTTTGAAATCCGAGCAAAAAAAAAGTTTAATAAAATTGCATAAAAAATTTGGAGGTAATAGAATTTGCCGTATATTTGCACTCGCAAAACAGCAACAAGGGCGGTTAGCTCAGCTGGTTCAGAGCACCTGGTTTACACCCAGGGGGTCGGGGGTTCGAATCCCTCACCGCCCACCAGAAGAAGGGGCTGTCTAAAAAGACTAGACAGTCCTTTTTTTTTGTTAAAAAAATTG
>JBBISE010000065.1:0-17019 GCA_037441445.1 Salinivirgaceae bacterium | reverse complement strand
TAATCCCCAAATTTACTATCTTTTTTAATATGTTTTATGTGCATACCCCAGTTAAGATTATTACTGACGGACCCAACGCAGGCATAGAAATTACTAGCGAGTCTGACGATTTTTTCATATGTTTATAATTTTTCGGTTTACGGCCATATGGAACTTCATGCCGACTTTAATCATGCGCCTGTGTGTCGGAAAATCGGTTGTCGGCATGGGCGTTTCATGTGAAACCAGAATTTCCGGGAGGCGATGCCGAATTGTTCCGCTACCTGCAGAAAAATATTCGTTATCCTGAATTTGCTTAGAGAAATGATATTTCGGGCAAAGTCTATCTGGAATTTGTAGTTGATTTTGAAGGTAAAATAACCAATATTAGAGTTCTCAGGAGTGTTGATCCGCTGCTTGATGCCGAAGCAATAAGGGTAGTACAGAGTATGCCTAAATGGAAACCAGGAATACAAAGCGGTAAGGCTGTCAATGTATCATTTACCCTTCCTGTAAATTTTGTTCTTAAAGATTGAGATTATTGTTTTTCCAGGAAGGACAATAATCTTTTCAAAGTAAACATTTGTATATTAAACAAATAGCGCCGAACTAAAAAATTAATATGCCAATCCTTTGAATATTTAAAATAGAGTTCATACTTTTATGGCTCGAAAAACGACAAGAAAACATGGAAGTCAAAAAAAAACCACAAGCTGATCTGGAACGCCATCGCAGCACGTTCACCCAAATTGGGCTGGCGGTTGTTTTGGGGTTGCTCCTCGTTGCTTTTAACTGGACAACCCGCGAGCGTTCAATAAGTGACCTTGGTATGGTGATTGCTATCGACCTGGAAGAGGAGATGATTGCCACCGAGCGTGAAGAAAAACCCGAGCCACCACCACCACCGCCGCCACCACAGCAGGAAGTTATTGAAGAACTTACGGTTGTTGAGAATGACGAGGAGGTAGCCGATGTAAATATCGATACAGAAGCCACGGAAGAGACAATGATTACTCAAACTGAAATTAAAATCAGGGAAGAAGTCATTGAAGAAGAACCCGAAATTTTTCTGGTTGTTGAAGAGCAGCCTGAATTTCCGGGAGGAATGGCTTCTTTGATGAAGTATTTGCAGCAAAATATTAAATACCCTCAGATTGCCAAAGAAAATGGCATCTCAGGACGTGTTTACGTAAACTTTGTGGTTGACGACAAAGGAAAGATTACAAAAATCAAAGTAGTTCGTGGTGTTGACCCCGCACTTGACGCAGAGGCTATTAGGGTAGTAGAGAATATGCCTATGTGGAAACCTGGTAAGCAACGCGGCAAAGCGGTTTATGTTTCTTACAATTTGCCTATCAATTTCGTTCTGCAATAAGCAATTTTAAAGAATAGTTGGGGCTCCGGAAAAACCATCCGGAGCCTTTTTTTATCTGTATAGTACACAAATCGTTTAATTTGCAAAACATGGAATAAGAATTGCGGTCAAGACTGGCTGTTTTTAAATCAACAATAATAGGCTATTACCCATAAATTTTTATGACTAAAACATTTATCTCAACATCAAAGAGAATTGAAAAGGCTGTACTGGTAGGAATTATTACCAACGAACAAAACGAAGAGCGGGTGAACGAATACCTCGATGAACTCGAGTTTCTGGCTGATACCGCCGGAGTAGAAACGAAAAGACGATTTACGCAAAAGCTGGATTTTCCGAACGCAAAAACGTTTGTGGGAACTGGAAAGCTGGAAGAAATAAAGGAGTATATTTCTGAAAATGAAATTGATATCGTTATTTTTGACGATGAACTTTCTCCATCCCAACTACGAAATATAGAGAAAATGATCGTGTGCAGGGTTTTGGACAGGACTAACCTTATTCTTGACATATTTGCCCAACGCGCACAATCAGCACATGCGAAAGTACAGGTCGAGCTGGCACAGTATGAATACCTGTTGCCAAGGTTAACACGCATGTGGACCCACCTTGAACGCCAAAGGGGGGGGATTGGATTACGAGGCCCGGGGGAGACCGAGATTGAAACCGACCGAAGGGTTATCCGCGAGAAGATTTCCCGATGCAAAGAACAGCTTAAGAAAATTGATCGGCAAATGGAAACCCAACGTCAAAACCGGGGCAAAATGGTCAGGGTTGCACTAGTTGGTTACACAAACGTGGGAAAATCGACCATAATGAACCTGATTAGTAAATCGGAAGTATTTGCCGAAAACAAACTGTTTGCAACCCTCGACACTACTGTTCGCAAAGTAGTTATTGGAAATCTTCCTTTCCTGCTGACTGACACGGTTGGTTTTATCCGCAAATTACCTACACACCTTATAGAGTCATTCAAATCAACACTTGATGAGGTGCGCGAGGCCGATGTGTTGGTTCATATCGTCGATATTGCCCACCCCAACCACGAGGAGCACATCTCCGTTGTCCAGCAAACCCTGACCGATATTGGGGCAGGAGAGAAAACGGTTATCATGGTATTTAACAAAGTTGATGCCTATACCTTCGAGCCCAAAGACGACGATGATTTAACACCCATTGTCAGACGTAATTTTACCTTAGAGGAGTTGAAGCGTATGTGGCTTGCACGTATTCATTCTTCCTGTGTATTCATTTCAGCGCGACAGAAATTCAACATTGAAGAATTTAAAAAATCACTCTACGACGTTGTAAAACAAATTCATCAGCAACGATATCCTTACGACGACTTTCTCTATCCGGTTACCTTTTTTGATGAAAATCTGTGACATTCGATTTCGAATAGAATAACTTGTTGCAACAAAAATGATTGTTGTAAAAAATGAAAACTATTTTGTTATTTTTCAATTTTAAACCCTATTTTTGCATACCGGCAAACAGATAGGTAAAGGTCGATCAGTTTTTGAAAAAATTTAGTCGGAAGGTACTTAAACAGGCGACGGGTTGGATATGTCATTAACGAACAAGATTTGCAGAACCGTTGTTTTATCAGTATTAGGAGTGGCTATAATGTTAGCTCCTGTGAAGGGAAGTATTCCCGATAGCCTACGCATGGTTTACAGAAATGGCGACGACAGTGCCAAATTTGATGCAACCCAGAAGTTGTTTATTTTCTTTCGAAATACGGATATTGATTCAGCCCGGGTTTACCTTTCTCAATTGTATGTTCTTTCTCACAACAAAGACAATGCATTTAGGATGGGCCAAACGTTTATGCTTGAAGGTTCATTGCACCATCGCCAAAACAGGTACGATTCGGCAGAGATATTCTACAATAAAGCGTTAGAACAATTCAAAAATGCGCATTATTTCAAGGGTATCAGTTCTATTCTAAACAATCTTGGAATATTGAACGAGGAACGGGGTGATTTCAAGACCGCAGGGGAATATTTGTTCCGCCATTTAAGGCTCGCCGACAGTATTGGCGATAAGCAGGAGCAATCGACAGCGTATGTTAACATTGGGTTGCTTTTTCAACGACAAGAACAGTATGACGAGGCTTTGAAGTACTATTCAAAGGGGTTGGAACTGAAAAAGGCAATCTATGACAAACGGGGTCAGGCCTTGTTATATAACAACATGGGTATTGTGTATTACTATCTAGAGGATTATGACAATGTTTTGGAAAATTTTAAACGCTCTCTGGCAATTTTTCGAGAACTGAACGACCTCAGAGGGCAAGCCCTTCCTTATTTCAATATAGGCGAGATTTATTTTGAAGCCAAAGAGGATTTTGAAAAAGCTTTGTATTACTATAAAAAATCGCTTGATATTGAACAGGAACTGGGAGATATCAGTGGTCAGGCAACTTCGTTGAGTAAAATTGGGGCTTGCTACATGGTTATGAATAAGTTTGACCTGGCTGTATCAATGCAGCAGGAGGCATTGCTAAGGTTGCGAAAGACAAATGCACCAGTGCAGGTTTCGACAGTGCTGATGGATCTTTCTAACACCTATGAGAAATCAGGTGATTTTAAAAATGCACTTAAGTTCTATAAGGAATACCAAGCCATTCGTGATAGTCTGCTGAGCGAACGAAGCACAAAGCAAATAGCCAAAATAAAAGAAAGCTATGAATCGGACAAAAAGGATCAGGAGATAGCCAGGCTAAACAATGAGAAAACTATACAAAAGCTCGAGCTAGAAAACCACTTGAAAGAAATCCATAACCAAAATCGATTGTTGCTTGTGGCAACATTTTTTCTGTTGGTAATTGCGGTTGCAGGATTTATATTGTACAGATTGTATAACAAGGGAAGGCGACTAAATGAACTGCTTTCCTTCAAAAATCTGGTCATTGAAAAGAAAAACGAAGAACTGTCGGTTCTGTACGATGATGTAAAGAGAGCATTGGAGGTGAGGGAGGTATTTGTTGCAAACACAACCCACGAACTGCGGACGCCGCTAAATGTTATCAATACTTTTACAAATCAATTGCTTACAACACAACTTGATAATAGCCAGAGATACTATATTGAGCATATTAGAAATTCATCCAGAAGTCTTCTGTCAGATATTAATAATTTACTTACGTTAACCAAATTACATGCAGGATTGATGAGTGCCGAGAAATCGGCGTTTGATTTGCGGGAAACAATAAAATCTCTAATTGACATATACAGCCCAAAGGCTATTGAGAAAGGGATAAAAATTGAAGTAACTATCGATAAAGGATTTCCTGCTTCGATTAAATCCGACCAGTTGCGAATTACCCAGATTTGCTCGAACCTGATTGATAACGCCATAAAATATACACCAGATGGTGGTAAAGTTGAATGTCAAATGAGAATGTCAGGGCCTTCGGTTTTCGAAATTGTTGTTAAGGATAACGGATTAGGCATGGATGAAGGTCAACTCGAGATAGTAAGACGCTCTATGATATTGACGGAAGGACAAGCGTTTAATAAGCTGGAATTAGGTATTGGATTAACTATTGTTCGAAGCCTGACCAGGTTGCTTGAAGGTTCCCTTGAGATAAAAAGTGTGAAAAACGCGGGAGCTACTTTTGTGGTGTCGATTCCGGTTGAAATTCCCAAGGGCGAGGTTGCAACGAAAAACGATGACAACCCCGAACAAATTGATAAGAAGTTTTTTAATGTTCTGTTGGCAATAAATAACCGCATTGATGCCATTGTGATTATGGACATAATCAATGCTCATGAACCTAATGCAATAATTGATTGCGTTGATGATGGTGACAAGGCCGAACAAAAGCTAAAGAAAAATCATTATGATTTGGCGCTTCTGGACAGTACCCTTTCTGTAAAACCTGCAAGCGATTTGGCTTTATACATCCGGTCTGAGTTAAGTGTAAACCAAGCCGAAATGCCCATTATAGCTATAGTTAATAGCAACGCCGAAATTCAGGCTTTTCAAAAGATGGGTCATGGAATCAATGAGTATCTTTTAAAGCCCATTGAGCCTAAACATCTGATTAGCTGTTTTGAAAAGGTTAAATTAATTGTTGATTATCAGAGCAAATCTTCGGAAATTACGGCTAAACAACAGTTGTTAAAGAAAATATTTTTCAATAACCCGGAAAAAATGCAACAAGTGTTTGAGTTTTGCAAGACTGATATACCTCATCAGTTGTTTTCTCTGGATAAAGCCATTAAAGAAGGTTCAAAGTCCAAAATGCTCCGCGTGTTGTCATCCATCAGGAATACGATTTCCTATGTTGAGGATGAAGAACTTATGAAGTACATGGAAGAGCTGAAGGCGGCCATTTCTGTTGACGAACAGCATCAAATTGAACTCAATTTTGCTTTGCTGAACAAACGCTGGGAAAAAGTTGATTTAGAATTGCGTGAGATTTTAAGTGGTAATGCCTAACTATCCTGCAACTCTATCGATAGCAAAAGATGCTCAGCGGTGATTTTATCAAGAATTATTTGTTGTTTCAGCTGGTCAATTGAACTGAATTTTTTCTCGTCTCGAATTCGTTCTAAAAATTCTATTCGAATGGTCTTTCCGTAAAGGTTTTGGTTGAAATCGAAAATATAAACTTCGGGTAATGGCATTAAATCATCGCCGATAGTCGGCTTGTAACCGTAATTCAACAATCCGAAATATATTTTTTCATCGACATGAACCCTTGTCAGATAAACACCCGTTTTTGGAAGTAATTTCTCGGGAAAATTTGGTTTAAGGTTGGCTGTGGGAAATCCCATGTTCCTCCCCAATTGCCGTCCTTCTATAACAGTGGCATCGAAACCATAATAATATCCCAACAACTTTTGAGCATGCTTTACATCGCCCGAAGCCAAGGCCTTCCTTATCTGTGAACTGCTCAGGTGTTCCCCCGGAAACACCTCGGGAACCAGATCGACTTCAACGGCAAATTGCGCTGCGTAAGCTTTCACCATTGGATAATTTCCTTCGCCATTTTTGCCAAACCGGTGGTCGTATCCCATAACTATGTGACTTACATTTAGTTTTTTACACAAAACATGTTCTATGAAGTGTCTGTAATTCATAGATGCAATGGTTTGGTCGAAGTTCATGAGTACCAAAGCGTCAACACCGGTTTTAGATAAGAGATTCGTTTTTTCGTCAAGTGATGTAAGTAACCTAAAATCGGAGTCTGGGTTAAAAAAAAGTTGTGGATGATTGGTAAAAGTGAGGATTGCTGATGGAAGACCTTTTGTATCAGCAACTTTTTTAAGGTGTTGGAGAACCGATAAGTGTCCTTGGTGCAGCCCGTCAAAGGCTCCTATGGTGATTACACAGGAACCGAAATCAACACTCTCTATGTTTTCGTAAATCCTCACAGTTTTGAGTTTAAGCTGCCAAAAATAACCAAAAGACAGCGAATTGTCAAACCTAAACCCAAAATGGTGAAAAATGTTTAACTTGTTTTTTCACTATGGCTCTCCGTGTTGCCTCGGTGTTTCTTTGTGTAAGAACCATTCTTTGCGGCTGAACTAAGAGAAACACGGATGATACGGATGCAACGGATTTTCACAGATTTTTATGTAATTTATCCGTGTTAATCTGTATAATCCGTGTGTTCCGTGTTCATTTTTTCGTTCTATTGTAGATTGTTGCGCAGAATGTGTTTCAACGGGCTGAACAGTCGTTCCATGACCGAAAGATCGTCGGTGGTTATTTCGGCTATTCCCAGCAATTCTCTGTCAATTTGTAACTGAACTCCGTAGCTGGTTACTGCACCGTTGGGTAAGGTGGCTACTGCCGGATAGCCTTTCTCGGCATAACCCGACGATATGCTTTGCAATTGCGCCTCGACCATGCCAAACTCCATGTAGGCGTAACCGTCGAGCTTAATGTTTATGCGTTGACCTACTTTTACTTTCCCGGCTCCTTCGAATGGTATGGTAAGTCGTGCTTGTATTTGTCCAATATCTTCGGGGATAACCGAAAAAACGGGTGCTCCTGCCTTGATTTCCTGCATGTTACTCCATACACCCATGAAACTTACCCGACCCGATGCAGGGGAAACCAACAAATAGGCTTTCTCCCATGCCGAGAGCATGCTTTTCAACTGTCGATGAGTGTTGGAAAGCTCTTGCTCAAGCGTTTGCAAGCGTGTTTCGTGTTCCATGCGGGCATCGACAATGCTTTGTTTTACCCGCCCAATGGTTATGGCGGTGTTGGTTAGGCTGAGTCCAAAATTTTCGTAGCTCTGTTCCTTGGAAAGGGTGGTGGCTTCCGTTCTCTCAAAGTCGGCAGCGGGAATAACCTCTGTGCTGAAGAGCAGAGAGTCGCGGGAATATTGCCGTCGGGCTAAAATAAGGTCTTTTTTTGCCAGTTTTCGTTGCCGTTCAATGTTTCTAAGGTATATTTCATGCTGTTTCAGCTCTTCTTCCAGGGCTTCCACTTTTTTTGCATGAAATTGCTGCTGCCGGAATATGGTTAAGTCGTTGTAGCTGCGAACTAGATTGTTATATCCCTGCTGCAAATCGCCCAGGGAGCGGCGAATTTTTGTAAATTCCGTAAAAAGAGTGGTGTCGTCAATGGGAAATGTGTCGATGGTGGCAACTAATTTTGAAAGGGCAAAAACATCGTCAAAATGGGCCGGATTTTCAATAACTCCGAGTGTGTCGCCATGTTGCACTATCTGGCATTCGGAGACAAAAAGAGCGGCTATTTTGCCATTGGAACGCGACACCACCACCGATGGCGGATTTTCAGCGGTTATGATTACGGGGGCAAAGACCGTGTCGGGATATTTGAAAAATACACAGCCAATGAGCACTACAGCAATAATAACGAACAAAAGAGTAATGCCCCAGCGCACTATCCAGCGGGGTGGGGGGCCGAGAATCTCGGTGATTTCGTCGGACTTTATGTTGATTTCTTTTTCCATTTTTTAATTTAAAGGGAACACAGATGACACGGATGTGACGGATGAACACAGATTTTTTTTGAAGGGGAACACGGATGAGACGGATTGGACGGATGGGCACGGATTTTTAAAGGGAACACCGATGACACTGATACAACGGATAAACACTGATTTGTAAAGATTTTTATCTGTGACGATCTGTTTAATCCGTGTGTTCCGTGTTCAATTTGTTCTATGCAAGTCATTTCCTGTCATTGGTCATTAATAGTCGTTTAAATTGTGGTTTTTTGCCGAAATTGAGTAGCAAACCGACTTCTTTGTCGGTTGCCCTGAGGTAATTCAGTAGTTGGTATTCGTTGTCGGGACAGAGTCTTTCCGCTGCCTTTAATTCAACTATGACGGTATTGGCAACCACTAAATCGGCAATGTAAAACCCTACTTTTTGTTCTTTGTAATAGACCTGTACGGGAAATTGCTTTTCGAATTCAATTCCCATTTCGGTTAATTCAATGGCAAGGGCGTTTTCGTAAACCTTTTCGAGAAAACCATATCCCAACTTATTATAGACATTGTAAAATGCTTTGATTATAAGTTCGGTGAGTTCTTTGTGTAAAATATCGGTCATGTTTTTTTATTTCCAAATATAGTAAAAAGAGGAACACGGATGACGAAAGGGAACACGGATGACACAGATGTGACGGATGAACGCGGGTTTTTTCTAGGGGAACACGGATGAGACGGATGCAGCGGATGCACACAGATTTTTATGTAATTTATCCGTGGTAATCTGTTTAATCCGTGTGTTCGGTGTTCCATTCTCCAACATCATAGCTCTAACTGGTTCTTTACCAACGTATAGTATGCGCCTTTCTTCTCGCTCAATTCTTTGTGGGTACCGGTTTCCACTACCTTGCCTTTTTCCAGTACGATTATCTGGTCTGCGTTTTTGACGGTGCTGAGGCGGTGTGCCACAACCACAGCGGTACGGCCTTTGAAAAACTCTTGCAGGTTTTCCAGAATTGTACGCTCGTTGTTGGCGTCCAAGGCGTTGGTGGCTTCGTCGAAAAAGATAAACTGCGGGTTTTTATAGACCGCGCGGGCTATCAAGATTCGCTGCTTCTGTCCCTGACTGAGTCCGTGACCTTCGCCCCCAATTTTGGTGTTGTAGCTCAACGGCAAAGTATTTATAAAATCGCTGATGTTGGCAACCCGTGCCGCGTTTAAAAGCTTCTCTTTGTCAATCACTTCAACACCCGGTGCAATGTTTCGGGCAATGGTATCGGAAAAGATAAACCCTTCCTGCATTACTACACCGCACTCCTCGCGCCAACTGCGCAGGCTGTAGGCATCCAAAAGGTTTGTTCCTAACCTTATTTCGCCTTTGTTGGGCGGATAAAATCCCAGTAACAGCTTTACCAGCGTTGTTTTTCCACTGCCCGATGTTCCCACAATGGCCGTCTGTTTTCCGGCCGGGATGTGAATGGAAATGTCGTTGAGCACCGCCTCGGAGTCGGGACCTTCGTAGCGGAACTCGAGGTTTTGAATTTCGATACTTGCATTTTCGGGAATATCGGCAATGCGCGAACCTTCGGCATCTTCCTCGTCGTCGCGGAGATGAACCTCGCCAAGGCGTTCCAAACTGATTTTGGCATCCTGCGTAGCATTGAAAAACCCAATAAGCTGGTCAATGGGGCTGTTCAGTTGCCCAATGATATACTGCACGGCCATCATCATACCCAGTGTCATGTGTCCGTCAACCACGCTTTTGGCGGCTAAAATGGTGATGGCAATATTCTTACACTCGTTAATAAGTACCGCGCCACTCTGTTGGTACTGGCTCAGTGCCAGCCCTTTAACGCCCACGCGAAACAACCGTGCCTGAATGCCTTCCCATTCCCACCGTTTTTGCTGTTCGCAGCCGTTGAGTTTTATCTCCTGCATTCCTTGTATAAGCTGAATAAGGTTGCCCTGGTTGGCCGACATCTGCGCAAAACGGCGGTGATCCAACTCGGCACGCTTTTTCAGGAACAACCACACCCAAACGGCATAAATGGCGCTGCCGCCAAAGAAAACCAGAAAAATATTGAGGCTGTAGTAGAGCAATACTGCCCCGAATATAAGCAGGTTAACCAACGAGAAAATGACCGAGAGCGATGCCCCCGTAAGGAATTGCTCAATGCGTTTGTGGTCGCCGATGCGTTGCATCAGGTCGCCCGTCATTTTGGTATCGAAGTAGCGCATGGGCAGGCGCATAAGCTTGGCCAGAAAATCGGAAATGAGCGACACGTTGATGCGTGTTCCCAGATGCAGCAATATCCAGCCCCGGATAAACTCCACCGACACGCGGCTGAGCGTTAACACCAACTGCGCAATAAGCACCAAATAGATAAACGGCAGGTTGCGGTTGCCTATCCCTTGATCGACAATGCTTTGCGTAAGAAACGGAAACAACAGTTGCAACATGCTGCCAAGCAGTAGCCCCAGGAAAAGCTGCACCACCATGGAGCGAAACGGCCGCAGGTAGCGAAACAGGAAACTGAACGAAGCGCGGTCCGATTTCTCGTCCCTTGCCGTGTAAAACTCGGGTGTGGGCTCTAGCAACAAGGCAATGCCTTTGGCAACCCCGTTTTCGACGGTCGAAGCCCAACACTTTATAAATTCGTCTTTGGGGAATTTTACGAGACCTGCAGCAGGGTCGGCCACATGCACCGTTTCGTTGCCCTTTTTGCCGGTAATTTTATAGACCACCACAAAGTGGTTTTGGTTCCAGTGGACGATGGCGGGGAGAGGAGCTTCAGATACTAATTTGTCGAAAGAGGATTTAATGCTAAGAGTTCTAAAACCAATACTCTCGGCAGCCTGTGTAAGACCCAAGAAACTTGCCCCAGTACGCTTAATGTGCGTTAATTTTCGTAAGGTTTCGAGATTGTAATTTTTGCCATAATATTTGACAACCATACGCAGACAGGTTGGACCACAGTCCATAGCGTCACACTGTCTAAAAAAATGAAGGCTCAAAATAAAAAATATGTTGATAAAATAAACGCATTAACTTTTTTATTGAGAAAGAAAAAATTCACCAATATCTCTAAAGATCGAATCTATTAACTTTGTTTCTATATCGCAATGCTCTGAATCGTCTACAATAATCAATCGCTTTTTGGGTGTTCGAATTTTTTCGAAAACCTTTTGTGACATCCAAACGGGAGTGCGCGAATCATTTCTACCAACATACATTAGTATTGGAATATCAAGTTTATTAGCACAATTAAGAGGATATAAATCTTCAGGATAATCATTGGGTATAATTATTCCTGTTGTGTCTTTTACTGTAGCCAAGCAGTCTTTTAAATCGGGCAAAGTGGTGATTAAACTTCTGCCAGCAATTGCTCTTATTTTGGAATTATTAACAGCGGTTGCAAAAGTTAGATAGAATCCTGTTGAAAAACCATAGGCAAAAATTTTCGTATTGTCAGTTTCCGGCAGATTGAACACATAATCAACAACCGCATCATAATCTTTCAGAAATTCTGAAATGACCAAGTATTCCTGTTTTATTGCCCATTTTTGACTATCTCCAAAACCACGCCAATCAAACATAAAAACATTTACATCATGTATCAAGAACTCATTTGCGACCCAAATAGAGTAACTTTTGTTGCCACCATCACCAACACATATAATTATTGTTGGTTTTTTTTCCTTTTGTAAAGTGCTACAATTATCAATTGGGTTATCCATATAAAAATTGAAAACACTATCCCTATTTACTTTCTTTTGCGATGGAATGAACCAACCGCTTAATTCTACGCTATCTTTAGTTACAATTATTCTCTTACTGTAGTGTAATCCAAAATTGTTTGGCGTAATGTGAATTACACTATCTGGTTTAATGCAGTATGTACTGTAAAAAAGCAAGGTAACTGTAATTACTGTAAGGAAAAATTTCATATCGACAACTTTAAACGGTTATTAAATCTTAACTTATTCAATTTACATTCAATCTTGGAGTTTTTTTTTGGACATCCCCCCATGCAGATTGGTAAATAATTGCAACTTTTGCAATCATTCCGTTCTAACAAATTATATTTTGTCCAAAAAGAATCATTTTTGTTATAAACGATATTACCATTATTATCTATTCTACCAAATGGTACCTTGTCCTCAATATCAGAAATACATTTGAAAATTTGAGCTGATGGTGTTATGGTAAAACCATTCTGACATTCATTAAAACACCCAAACAACCTCCGCTCCGGTATAAATATTTCATTATTATACATCTTGCTATAGGTCATCTCTTTATAAATATCACTTTGAATGTTCAAAAAATGTTTCTCTGGTATTTCAATTACTGGCGAATCTTTTCTAACAGTTCTCGAAATACTAAAATTTACGGAATTTCCAAAAGTTTTATAATCATTTAGCGTTTGTTTAACGTGAGAAAGATTCTCGAAATCTAAATTTATGTTAATGGTAATCTTTACGTTGGAATCACAACGTTCGAGGATTTTGCCAATATTTCTTTTTATAACATTATACGCATCCTCATTGCTTTTACATGTTCTCCTTTTGTTGTGCATATGAGGGTCTCCATCAATTGTGACAAATATACCCGAAATGCAATTGTCCTCTAGCGAATGGATTATTTTATCGTTGAATAGAAAGCCATTGGTTATTATCTTTGCACTAAATCGTTTAAACTTCATAAGGGATTTCGATAAAACTTCTATTTCCCCCCAAGAAAGAAGAGGTTCTCCACCCATCCAAGTAACATTCGCACATTCCTGCACTTCACTTCTGCTGTATAAAAAGTCTTGAACTTTTCGTAAATTTTCCTTAAGTAAGTACTCTCCGGTTAATTTTTCGAAACAATACTCACAAGCAAAATTACAATCTAAATTCATGAGTATTTGTAACAAAAGTACATCTGACTGTTGTATTGTTTTATCATACTTTTCAGCAATAATTTTGTACTCATCAATTTCTCTTGCAATAATAAAAGAGTTTTCTTTCAATAAACTCCACAAGGGCTCTTTGTTTATTATTGGATTATCTGTTAGTAGTTTCCGAACTAGATCAATCTTATCATTGGGTATTGTAATTAAAGAACCATATAGACTATTGTATAGAATATATCGCTTTTTATCAAATCGCAATAAAATATTATATTTTGATCTCTTAAAACTCATAAATTATATAAATTACGAATTTTTGAAACGATGGTCGTTTTTTCCGGAATACAACCTTCATCATGAGCTTTGTCTGCTTTCTCCCATAATATTGGACACTTGCCAAAACAGAGCGGTAGTACTTTGCAATTTACACATTCTTCATTGTCAAAAGGAGAAGTATTTATTGCCTGAATGTAACTTTCCTTATCCCGCAATAAAAAGTGACTGTTATCCTGACTAATATAACCGATACTTTTCTCATCCTCTCCAATATATAATGAGCATTTATATAACTTAAGATCGGGATCAATCATGAACGAATTAATCTGATAATAAGGACATCTTAAACTAGATTGAAAATTTGGATGCAAAGCATAAACAAAACCGTATTCACTGCAAAGTTTGATGTAAGTTTTCTCAAGCTCATAAAATTGCTCCATATTTAACATTGATTTATCAGGTGAGCAACTCCAACAAGGAATAACTGGTTTGCAAAATATTTTTATGTCTTTATGATTTAAATGATGTCCAGCCAACTCTTTCAAAAGGGTTTCAACGGAATTGTAATTGTTTTTATCAATATTGATTCTAACTATGACAGGAACGTATAAACTTAATTTGGCAATATTATGCACGATTCTCTGAAAGGTTTTAGTATTATTCCCCTTTATCGTTCGACTAGTATCATGAATACTCTCAGGTCCATCCAAGGTAACAACAACTTCCTGGAAGTCAAAATCTTTTAATTTAGTTATTATTTCATCATTTAAAAGATAACCATTTGTTGCAAGGGTGTTATATATTTTGCAATCTAATACACTGTTGTTAAGATTCTTCAAGATTTCAGCGATATGTGCCCATGCCAGTAAAGGCTCACCCCCCGACCAACGTATTGACAATTTATTTAACCGATTGTTTTTAATAAATTTGATAATTGCACTAGATAGTAACGCAGTTTTATTCGCATCTAAAGCAGATTTTTTATTTTTTTCAAAACAATAATAACAATCAAAATTGCACTGCATAGTTGGATATATAATGAAAGATGCATTTCGTGCAGCGAATTTGCTTCTATTATGGTTGAATTTTAATATCTGCAACTCATCGTAGTTTTTGCTTACGATAAAACCGTTTTTATGTAATGTATTTACCTCTTCTGTTGTTAATAGTTGTAAACTATTGTTCTTTAAGGCCTCATCAATTTTTTTTGTAACCTTAATAATAGAATTGCTACTTGAATTATAGTAGTATTGCTCTCCAAGTTCTATGCTGTATCTGGACAATTTCATCTTTTAACTATTTTGTATAACATTAAAAAAGGGTCACCAATAATATTTTGATGACCCAAGGTTGCTACGAAGCATTGTCACATGCATGTGCCATAACACGTGGACTACACGCACAAGCAGGTTTGGTCAAATCATCTCCTGGTGTTTGACCTTCCTCTCCCCCAACCAAAAGATCAAGTCCTCTTTTAATGATCACGATCTCATCATTTTCGATAACTTCTGAAAGTTTCTTTTCCATAACATTTTTTTGTTTCAATTAGTTTTTACCTCCGTCTTCGGCCGAAAGCTGCCGGTTTTCCCACATTGGACAAATAAAAAATTTTGTGGTCTAACAACGCAAAGCTGCAAAAAAAAAACGGTAACTTCCAAATTTTTGGTCAAAAAAATGCAAAAAAAAGACAAATGCGGTATTGGTTATGGGGCTTTGTCATTGGTGGTTGCAAAGATATATTAATTTTTAATATTTCAAGGGAACATGGATAACAAAATGGAACACGGATGACACGGATCTGACCGATGGTCACGGATTTTTTTGCTTTTATCTGTGTTAATCTGTTTAATCTGTGTGTTCTGTGTTCATTTTCTTTGCGGCTCTTTGCGCTTACATTGCGTTCTTTGCGGTTAAGCCTTTCCTTTTTTACCGCAGAGAACCGCAGAGGGTTTTCGCAGAGGTGCGCGGAGTTTTTTTTAAAGGAACACGGATGAGACGGATGCAACGGATTTACACGGATTTTTTATGCGTTTATCTGTGGGGTTCTGTTTAATCTGTGTGTTCTGTGTTCCTCTTATGTTTAATCAGTGTGTTTGGCGTTCAATTTGTATTCAGTGCTCATCAGGTTACTCTTTTCTCAGGGTTTCGATTTGTTCTAAGGATAGCCCGGTAAGCTTTTTGATAATTTCGTTTGGGATGCCTTCTTTTATTGCAGTTCGGGCAATTTCTAAATCTCGTTCTGCTTTACCTACTGCATTTCCTTCTGTCCATCCCTCCTCGCGTGCCGTGTCAAAAGAATTTTTAAGGTCGCGGAAGTACTTTAAACTGTCTTCGTATTTTTGATACTCATGTGGGTTGAATTTGGCTATCTCGGCAACATCAAACAAGCGTTGGAAGATTTCTTCTTTCAGCTGAGAGGGAATCCGTTCGAGTTTGTGCAAGTTGCTAAGCACATACAGCCATTTGTCAAATTTGGTTTCTATCTCTTCTACCCTTTTTCTAAATTTGGGCATTTCCAGATAAATGAAGGTCAGCTTGTCGTAAAAAACTTGCTTGGTTTCAATGTCGGTAAGTTTTACATCGTACCGGATTTTGTCGGGTTGTGGAACGTCGTCATCAAATACAAAATCGAGAATGGCAATGGCATACACTTTTTTAAGTTCAAAGTTCCATTCACTTCCCGTCAAAGCTTGCTCTCGAATTGGGAAGGTTGAGTAATACAATGTTCGGTCTTTAAAAAACTTCTGTTTGGTTTTCTGCAGTTCGACAATGAATTTTTCGCCTCGTTCGTTGGTGCAGTAAATGTCGAATATAGCCCGACGATCAACTTCGGAAGAACCAAGATGTTCGTTTTTGAGATAGGTTAACTCGGTAATTACACCTTGCTCCTCTCGCAAAAGTTCGTTCAGAAAATCGAGCAACAAATCTTTATTTGGTTCTTCACCAAACAGTCTCTTAAATCCGTAATCGGTAAAGGGATTGATGTATTTTTCTTTGAACTCGCTCATTTCTTTGTCATTTATATTGCAAATATAGGGCATTTTTTGGGAAATTACCAGCGGTAGCCGATACCCTGATCGACAATGCTTTGCGTAAGAAACGGAAACAGCAGTTGCAACAGACTACCCAAGATAAGCCCTAGAAACAGTTGTACCAACATAGAACGGAACGGCCGCAGGTAGCGAAACAGGAAACTGAACGAAGCGCGGTCCGATTTCTCGTCCCTTGCCGTGTAAAACTCGGGTGTGGGCTCTAGCAACAAGGCAATGCCTTTGGCAACCCCGTTTTCGACGGTCGAAGCCCAACACTTTATAAATTCGTCTTTGGGGAATTTTACGAGGCCGTCTTTGGGATCAGCGATGTGAAAAAACCGTTTTTCTTTCTTACCGGTGTATTAGCCCCATTATTCATCGGAAAATTATAGGAAATAATCTATAAATTTACAACGATGAAAAAGAGAACATTTAACAAAGAGGCGAAACTTCGGATAATCAAAGAAGCTTCCGAAAATGGAATTAGCCAAACCCTTGAAAAATACGGCATTTATCCTGCTTCCTACTATTCTTGGA
>JBBISE010000064.1:0-17130 GCA_037441445.1 Salinivirgaceae bacterium | reverse complement strand
CATTTTTTTTAACAAAAAAAAAGGACTGTCTAGTCTTTTTAGACAGCCCCTTTTCAGGGTTAATTACTTTATTTCAGGTTTTAATTAAAGGTCAATGACAAACCAACAGAAACGGGGTAAAGCTCAGGGCCTTTGCCAGTTTTAAAGAATGTAGAAAGCGAGTAGTTGGCATAAACACCCAGATTGCCATACCCAATCCGGGCAGTCAACCCATATTGTAATGGGTTAATATGATAATCTTTGCTTTCTCTGATTTTCCTCTTTTCGTCATCCTTCAGTTTTGTACGCGAACCTAATTTCATCGTTCCGTAAGCTCCACCGGCAATCCAAAAGCGATCGTGTTCAATTCGTACCTGTCCTTCTAACAAAAGGGGTACAAATACTGTCCATACTGAAAGCTTGCTTTTGCTCCATTTACTTAGGCTATCAATGGAGTACGCTATAGTTGGTTGTGAGTTATCAAGAATGGTTCCGGGATTGTCAAAACGATAGTTGTTCCATGTCAAGCCAACTCCCGAAACGACTCCCAGTGCACGTGGAACGATAGGGATATTGAATTGGAATGGGTTTAATCCAAATTCGAACGACTTTCCTTCATCAAGTTCAAGAAACTTGGCTGTATCCGGTAGCGATATACTTAGATATTTGGTTGCAAAGAGGTTAACACCTACGTTAATAGAATTGAAATGGCCTTCGAAACGGGGATGTTTCCATGATTTTCCTGGTTTGTCATTGAAATCGGAATCACTGTCCCAATCGTGTCGTTGTTCCATTTTGTTATTGTCTTCCAAAACAATAATTTCAGTCTTTCCAAGGCGGAAACGAGTTGTATCCTGTCCTTCACCTCCCTGAATTGTAATGCTTGATTTGTTTTTTCCGGCTGACATTTCAATTTTCACTTCGTTTGCCTCAATTTTGCGTTTCATGGTTTCGTTCATGATAACAGTGTCAGAGGAGGTTGATTTCACTGTGTCAATAACCTCTTGTGCAATTGCAATATTCATAGCTGCAATTAGACTAATACTTAAAATAAGTGGTTTCATAATATTTGTATTTAAGGGTTAGTCTTGTAAAAATATTGTTAGAAAAAAAGTTACAAGATTATTTACGTTTTCTTTCAAAACCAAAATTTGGTGTTTGTAATGCGAAGTAGCTTAGTTCGTTTTTCTCGTTATATTCTGTTTCAATTTTGAAGCGTTCGGGATTTCGCGCCAGTTTGCTCAATCCCCATTGTGCGAACTGGATAAAACCTCTCTTTTTGGAAATGACAGGTACATTCTCTTGTTGTCTTGGGGTAATGAATTCAGAATCATCATATTCGGGCTCATAGGCTGAAGCGAGCGCGTATGACCAGTCAACAGAAACGCCATGTACCTTTTCAATGTTCATTGTAAAATCGAGATTAACCTTAAAAAAAACGGGCTGCATAGGCTCGAGGTGTCTGTTTGTCCGGTTACCCATTGCTGCTGCAGGTACAGTTGTTTGATTCAACATTGGCCTCTGCTTTAGCTCTGTCTGGTTTAAAGTGGGTAAAGTTTCCGTTTTTTGTTCCACAGGTGTAATAACCTGCGCTGTATGATTAATAATAGTTATTTTCTCATCATGAAAACCGTTCCAGATTCCAAACATGAGTGCCATTCCGGCAGCAATTGACGTACTGTACCAGGCTACTCTGGGCAAAACCCTGCGATGATTGCGGCGCAAAGATTCTCTCCCAAGAAATACGACCGTGTAATCGGGAATAAGTTTTGTTTTATCAAAATCGAACTCCTCGCTGTCTTGGGAAACGTTTTCAGATTCCCAGTCAAGCCAACGGCAGGTTGCATCCTGGCTTAAATCCCCTTCGGCGCAGGCAATGGCAAACATTTGAGCGTTTTCTGGGGTAACTATATCCTTCTCAAAATCGGGAAGTCGCTGCAATTGAATTGAGTCTTGCATGAAAACCTGCGGAGTTTGCAATTTTGTTTTCCTGAAGATATTAAAGTTGTGGGTTCTGTCGGTTGAGTTTTCCATCCTTTGCAAAAGTTCGGGGTGTCGGTCTTGTGGGTAGTCGTTTTCTAACAGACTGACCATCAACTCATCGGCATTTTTATCTTCGAATGGCAAATCGGAAATCTCTTTTTTTAGGGTTGTTTTGTCAAACTTGCCGACAGCGGGCTCGAGTCGTATGGTTGAAACGAAATCGAGTTCCTGAGCAAGGTCGGGGTTGCTTAGCAGAAAGGCCTTAAACTCTGCCATCTGATTTTCTGACAGGTTCCCGTCAATGTAATCGACAAAGAAAACCTCATAATTGTTTCGTGTTATCATGGCTGAGTTAGATTACGGTTTCCACACTACCAATATAATTTTTCAAAAACACGCGGGCGCGGTAGATATAAACCTTTACCTGTGATTCGTTCAGTCCGGTTATTTCACCAATCTCTTCATAAGAATATCCTTCGTAATCGCGTAACAGGATAATAGAACGTTGAGTAGTTGGCAGCTTGTTGACCGCTTCGTGCAAAATCTCCTGTAAATCAGAGTAATGATCCAATTCTCCGATGCGATTGGCTGGAAGTTCGTCATAGTGATCGATTCTTTTCCGTTTCCGGATATAATCAATCATGGTGTGGTAGGCGGTTGTAAACAGATATGATTTTACCTTCTCCCCGTCTACATTTACAAGGTTAACCCACAGTTTTTCGAACGTGTCCTGCACTATGTCGCGAGAAAACTCTTCGTCGCGCAAGTTCTTGACAATGAAACGATATACAGCATCTGCCCATTGTTCAACACTTCTATTGTATTCTTCTACCGTCATCTTATTTCTTTCTAAACACTGCCAAAAGACGGACAAAAGTAGAAATAGTTACAGTACGGTCAACTTTTTTGGGTAGAAAAAAAGGAAAACGGGCAACTTTCCACCTAGTGGAAACAGCTGAAAAATGGACTGAAAAGGATGCTCGGGTTTGAGCACACTTTCAGAGGGAAGTAGAATTGGAGGGATGACTTAGCTTATATCTGAACACCCATGACAAGGATGTCGTCAATCTGCGGATTTTTCCCGCGCCAATCGATATTAGCCTGCTGGACAAGTCGCATTTGCTCGGGCATGGAATAGGACTGGGCATCAAGAATCAGCTGCTTGAAACGTTTTGTAAGAAATTTTTTATTCTCTTTTCCACCGAATTGGTCAATAATTCCGTCCGAAAACATGTAGAAACGATCACCTTGGGCGATGTCAAATTCCCATTCCTTGTACTGCGACATAACATTTCCTATTATTTCACTGGTAATGGGGATTTTATCGCCTTTCACCTCAATAAAATCGCCCTGCGTACAAAGGAAAAGGGGTCTTAGAGCGCCAGCATAATAGAGTTTTTTGGTATCTAAATCTAAGATAACAAGTGAAACATCCATACCATCGTTTGTTTGACGGAGAGGACTTTCGTTTTTCAGCGAAATCTTGAGCTTACGGTTCAACTGCTTAAGGATTTCGGCAGGACGTGTTTCGTTGTTTTGGATAATAATATTGTTCAGTAAGTACGTGCCTATTATGGACATAAAGGCTCCGGGAACACCGTGTCCGGTGCAATCAACAGCAATAAAAACAAATTTGTTTTCTATGCGATGGAACCAGTAAAAATCGCCACTGACAATGTCTTTGGGCTCGAACAGAACAAAGCTTTCCGGGAAAAACCGTTTAATATCTTTACTTTGTGGTAGAATAGCGGACTGAATTCGCTGGGCATACCGCAGACTGTCTGTCATTTCCGATTGCTGATATTCGAGTTCATTCTTACGGTTAATGGCCAAGTTTCGTTGATGCTCAACCTCCATTTCGTATTGCTTCAACCGGGTAATTTCACTATCAATGGCAACAACGTACTTAATGATGTCTTCTTCAAAAATAGGGGTAAGTGTTGTTTGATACCAATGTTCCCGTCCCAACGAATCCATTATCTTTGATTCGTAGGTAACACTAGTTTTTGACACAAGGCATTTTTCCAGATGATTTTCAACTTCATGGCTGGTACTGATATCATGGATTTTTATTTGCATTTCTTTACCCATGAATTCTTCATACGACATTCCCAGTTGACTACTGAACGAGCTGTTGAACCAAACTAAGGTTCCGTCGGGATCGAAAATATAGATTACATTGTCGGTTTTTGACGCTACCAATTGAAGTCTTTCGAGTTCAGTGTTTTGCCTTTGGAGCATATCCTTCTGAACAATAAGTTCTTCGGTCTGAGCTTGAAGTTCTTCTTTTTGTGTTTCTAATTCTTCGCGTTGCGTATTCAGTTCCTCAGCAAGGGTTTTAAGCTCTTCGTTTTGGTTGTTTATTTCTGCCGTTCGTTCTTTAACCAAGGTATCAAGCCTATTATTCAACGCATTAATATCATTTGAACGTTGACGAAAACGATCTGCCAACGAAAAAGCTGTGCATATAATAAACAATGCAAAACCAATTTTTGGTAATTGGATTGTAACCGGGGTTAACCCAATAAGCCCATAATCAAACAATAACTTACCAACCAAAAGCAGACTAAAAAGAACCAATCCTGTCAACATTGAAAAAATATGGTTGGCTTTTTTAATCTTCGCATAGAGAAGGACAAGAATATTATAGGTAATGCCCAGTGCAATAACAGGATACGAAAAAATATACAGGCTTTCCGCGTATTGTCTGAAAATAACAAACAAAGTAAAAATAAATATTAGCGAGAGACCGATTATTTTAAATAAATGGTACCTGCGCTGATTAATAACCTGTATATTGTAAAACTCGTTTAAGTAAAGTCCCAGTAATCCTACCGCAAGTGGCAATGTGCTTTTGGCCGAAATAACTGTTTGTGCTATTTGTTCATAACCAATAAAAAGAAACAGCAGTCCGTCCATGATAAAAAAATAGACCGTGGTGACCGTTATAAAACCGAATAGAAATGCTGACATTTTGCTACGGCCAATAAACCACAACAGCAGGCTCAAAAGAATGATAATAACTAATATTCCTAAAACGAATCCAATAATTAGGGTGTGCTTTATGTGATGAGCGTCAAATTCGTCACTTTTCCTGATCTCGAGGGGTATTGCTGTTGGAAAACCATAAGTTTCGACTTTGATTACAAGACTGTCCTTTTCTTTTGGTTCAAGACTAAAGAAATAGGTATGGGAATGTTTGTAATTTCGCGAGCTGGATTCGAGGCTCCATACCGACATGCTGTCCGAATGTTTAACGGTATAAGAGACCGGGTTTATTAGCAGGTTTTCAATTTCAAGCACTAATTCTTGTCTGGCGTCTGTTCTATTTTCAGATTCAACAAGCAGCCAAATAGTCCCATTGCCCGGACCAAAATTAAGTTCGTTTAAGGAGGTTGCCTTGAAATCGGGAAGCAGTTTTTGCAAATCGACAATTTTCAACGAGTTGCTTTTATCAAAATACACTGAAGCATGGACATTTACATTCCCTGCATGTTGTCCAAACACGTGAGAACTTAGAAGTAAAAGAAAAAATAGCCTAAAAAATGTCATTCCTGTTAGTGCTAAAAAAACGCTCGTTTTCTGGTGTTGCTGTCTCTTTGCAAAAACTGCTCCAAAATCCTGAACTATTTATTAACAATTTTCCTGAAATTTTCGATTCCCTGCTCTAAAAAGGAAACAAAAGCATCAACGTTCAGATTATATGCTCTTGGGGGCATTAGATTATTTCCATCGTGGTCAAGTAAAATGTAATAAGGTTGCGCGTTTGTATTGTACCGGCTAATTTGAAAATCGGCGTATTTCTTACCAATGGTCTTCTTAACTTTGCCATCGTGCTGACTGACGACCCAATCCTCTTCAGGCATGGTAGTTTTGTCATCGACATAAAGGGCTACAATAACGAATTCATCACGCAACAGTTTTAACACACGGGGATCGCTCCAGACGTTAGCTTCCATTTCGCGACAGTTTACACAACCGTGCCCCGTAAAATCAATGAAAACAGGTTTACCAAGCTCCTTAGCACAGGCCAATCCTTGCTCGTAATCGAAATAACCACGCAAACCATGGGGCAAATGCAGGAAATCGGCGTATTTTGGGGTTCCACAAAGTTCCTTATTTACTTTTTTTTCAGTATCGCCCTGGTATGTTTGTATATTTGCGGTGGATTCTCTGACAATCCTTGGCATATCAAAATCTAAAGTTTGTTGGGGTGGTAAATAACCGCTCAGTGCCTTTAACGGGGCTCCCCACATACCAGGAATCATGTAAACAACAAATGAAAGAGTAATCATGGCAAGAAAAAGACGTGGAACACTGATGTAACCTGATTCGGAGTCATGTTTGAACTTCAGTTTGCCCAGAAGATAAAAACCCATCAGTGCAAAACACACTATCCAGATAGCCAGGTAAACTTCACGATCTAAAATCCCCCAATGGTAAACCTGATCGGCAACACTCAGGAATTTAAACCCAAGGGCAACTTCAACAAAACCCAGCACAACTTTTACACTATTGAGCCACCCACCTGATTTTGGCAAATTTTTCAGCCATGATGGAAAAACAGCGAATAGAGTAAAGGGCAACGCAAAGGCTATTGAAAACGCCAGCATGGTTACAACAGGTTCCCAAATTTCACCCTGAGTTGACTTAACAATGATTGTTCCTACGATAGGACCTGTGCATGAAAACGATACAAGTACCAGTGTAAGTGCCATAAAAAAGGTGCCTATCAAACCTCCTTTGTCGGCTTTTGAATCGGCTTTATTCACCAACCAACTTGGAAGAACAATTTCGAACGCACCAAAGAAGGACGCTGCAAAAAACATAAAGATGGCAAAAAACAGGACGTTTGGAATCCAATGGGTGGACAACCAATTAAATATATCTGCCGTAACAGACTCACCTCCAAAGAAATAAGTGATAAATATTATAACTGCAACTGGCAACGTGTACAATAACACGATGGATGAACCAAAAATACCGGCCATAAACTTGGATTTTGCCTTGTCTTCGCCATTTTTGATAAAAAATGACACGGTCATAGGTACCATGGGAAACACACAGGGTGTTAACAATGCTGCAAATCCCCATAAAATAGCTTCTAAAATGACCGCCCAAAGAGAATTGTTTTCCGGTTTCGTACCGGAGCTTTCAACATCACTTATCGCAGAAGCCTTGTCTGATGGAGACAACACGAACTCGTGTTCTGCCGGGGGAATACATTGTTCATCATCGCAAGCCATAAATTCAACTGCGCCTTTTACAACAGCCTCAGGAGATGCAATTTTTACTGTTTGCTCAAAAACAGCTACATCGGCATAATAGCGTGTTGGAACTCCGGCCAAAGGATCGTCTTTCTCGATAACCGTTGAAACCTCTTCAACTTTTCCAACAAATTCGACATTTGGTGTAGGCTCAAATGAAAATTGGGTTGGCAGAGCAATATTTCCTTCAGGAAGGAACTGCGAATAAAGATGCCAGCCTTTGTCCATTTTGGCGGTGCCCACGACTTTGTATAGTCCGGACTCTATTTTTTTCAACTCAAATTGCCATTTGACCGGTTCCAGAACCTGGCCATGGGCAAACAATGTTAGCGCGCTCAAAACACTAACAATTAACGGGAAAAAGATTTTTCTCATAGCGGAAAATTTAAAATTTGCTCAAAAATTTAAATTAGGAACGTTCCTGTTTACAAAAAATTTGCCATACTTGACAGTGATAATCTTCCTGACTTGTTTCGGATGAAAGTGAGTTAAGTTAATGCTTGCAATGCACAATAACGCACCTTTCCATAAAACAAAACAACAATCATAGAACAGTTACTCGTTTAGCATGTTGCCCTTTTTGTCATACACCTGATATTCAAGAAAAGTGCACGATGGATCCGCTAGTAGCTTAATCCATATTTTATATTTGAAACGCCACTTCCAAAGTCGGTTATAAAATCCTTTTGTTAAATAGGCATGCAAATATGGGTGCATCCGGATACGAATCTCTTTCGTTTTCGACACTTCTGCGTAATAACTAATGCGGTTTTCAAGTTCGTCCGAAAGCAATACAGTAGGCTGCACCTGCCCTTTTCCATGACAAACAGGGCACGATTCCATGGTTTTAATATCCATAACAGGTCTTACCCTTTGCCTTGTGATTTGCATTAAACCAAATTTGCTTAAAGGCAGTATTTGGTGTTTTGCCCGATCCTTCTCCATTATACTCTTCATGTATTCATAGAGCTTTTGGCGGTGATCCTGGTCAATAAGATCAATAAAATCAATGACCACAATACCTCCCATATCCCTAAGTCTTAGTTGTCTGGCAATTTCTTCGGCGGCTGCGACATTCACATCATAGGCATTATTTTCCTGATCGGCTTCGGCCTTGCTGCGGTTTCCCGAATTCACATCAATAACATGTAATGCCTCAGTGTGCTCAATAACCAGATAAGCGCCCTTCTTGATGGCTACAGTTCGGCCAAAGTGAGCCCTGATTTGATGACTGACTTCGAATTGTTCAAAAATTGGTGCCTTACCCTGATAATGCTTAACAATACGCTGCTTTTCGGGTGCAATTTCAATGATGTAGTCTTTAATTTGACTATAAACATTGATATCATTTACGTATATGTTATTAAAAGAGTCATTTAGCAAATCACGCAGCAAGGCTGTTGTTCGGTTCATTTCACCCAAAATGAGCTTTGGAGGTCTTGCCCCTTTGATTTTCAGCAAAGACGTTTCCCAACGCTCAATAAGTTCCCGAAGTTCCTGATCAAGGCTGGCAACACGTTGCGTTTCGGCCACCGTTCTGATGATAACCCCGTAATTCTTTGGTTTAATACTGGTTAACAGATTCTTAAGCCTTACCTTCTCCTCGTTCGACGTTATTTTTTGTGAAATGCTGATTTTATTTGAGAAAGGCATCAAAACAATATTCCTACCAGCTATGCTCACTTCGGAACATAGCCTGGGGCCTTTTGTTGAAATGGGTTCTTTCGCTATTTGAACGGCAATTATCTGGCCTTCGGTAAGGACGTCAGAAATTTTTCCGTCTTTGTCAATATCCGGGTCAGGTTTTATTCGGCTAAGCGGAGTGACGACTTTACCTTGCTGTGCCCCAATGATAAGCTTGTTCATTGAACGTATTTGCGGGCCCAGATCGAGATAGTGAAGAAAAGCATCGCGTTCGTGGCCAACATCGACGAAAGCAGCGTTCAATCCTGGCATGATTTTTTTTACACGCCCCAGATAGATGTCACCAACTGAGAATTTGTTGTCGCTGCGATCTTTGTAGAGTTCGACAAGTTTTTTATCTTCGAGAAGAGCTAAGGTTATTTCGGATGCGGAGACATCAATAATAAGCTCTTTTGTATTGCCCACAATAATAACTATTTATGACAGATGTATAAATCGTAATGTGTATAAACAACGCAAACCTAAAGAGCCTGGCTCGATAGGTTTGCGGGTAAAAATAGTTGTCTGAGCCCGAAGGTCAAGGGCAACTATTTTTTCTTTTTATGACGGTTTTTTCTCAGGCGTTTTTTACGCTTGTGCGTCGCCATCTTATGACGCTTACGCTTTTTTCCACTCGGCATTTCCCAATCTCCTATTATTTACTACGCTTAACGTTTTCTTTTACTTTATTAACGAAAGTCTTTGCAGGTTTGAACGATGGGATGAAATGCTCGGGGATAATAAGGGTTGTTTGTTGAGAAATATTACGAGCAGTTTTCTCAGCTCTTTTCTTCACAACGAAACTGCCAAAACCTCTGAGATAAACATTATCTCCGCGTTCCAGTGTCATTTTAATTGATTCCATCATAGCCTCTACAGTCCTTTGTACGACTATTTTCTCGATCCCTGTGTTTTTGGATACTTCGTTTACGATATCTGCTTTTGTCATTTTGATAACTTTTATGATATGTACATTATTTGGGTTTCCATTATCGAACTGCAAATATATAGCATATTCTGAAATAAATGAAACTCAAAGCATAAATATTTTGATTTTTTTTTCATTTGATTCTGAAATGCTTGTTTTTTCGTGGTTTTCAAGGATATTGATTATCAATAGTTTGAAATCAACTTTCTCACCTATTGACTTTTAAATACAAAACAACGATTATTCGTAAGGTAACTGGGTCTTAATTCTGCTATTGGTTTAGAAACTCATTTATTTTCACGCCAACTTCAATGACTTTCAACGGTAATCCATCGTCATCAAACATGGGATAAGCATATCCTTTGACTATAATTTCCTTGCCGTCTTTTGCTTTACGTCTTAGGATTCCTTCGAAAGGTACCTGATTGCGCATCATTTTCCAAAATCCGGTATAGGATTCAGTTTTAGCAAAATCCTGGTTATTGAATATTATACTGTGGTGTTTATTGAGCAATTCTTCCCTTGCATAGCCTGTAACCTCGCAAATTTTATGATTAACAGACAGGATTGAACCATTAAAGTCATATTCTGTAATCATGGCAAGACCACTTATGGCGTCCATACGCAGAGACATTTCATGTTCCTTGCGCGCCATTTCTTCTTGAGTTGCCAATAACTCTTCCATGTTTTGCCGCATTTCTTCTTCTTGTGCTTGCATCTGCTCGGCTTGTTCCTGTGATTTTTCAAGCAGCAGCCGGGTGCGATCGTTTATTTTTACCACCGATATGGTATTGGCAACACTTTGACAAACTTTTTCAAGCAATTCCACTTGATAGTCAGCAATTTGCTGGAAGGAAGCAAGTTCGAGTACGCCTAAAGTCCCGGCTTCATGCTTGAGTGGAACAATAACAACGCATGTTGGATTCGCATCTCCAAGTCCAGAGCCTATTTTAATATAGTCGTTGGGAACTTTCGTCAGATAAATGGTTTGGTTTTCATGAAAACAGGCTCCTACTTGTCCTTCGCCAATCATTATTTTCCTGGTCATCAGTTTTTTTCTGTCCCAGGCGTACGCGCCAACCATCTCGAGAAATTTCTCTTCCCCGTCTTCATTCAAGAGATACAGTGCGCCCTGATTAGCATCAAGATATTTGACAAAATGTCGGAGTAGTTCATCAATCAAGTGTTTTTGATCATTACTAAAGCGGTGAAGAATTTCCCCAAAGCGGGCAATTCCCTCGTTCGCCCAAGTGCGTTTCCGCTCCTCAGCAAGACGCAACTCCTCTTCATTTTTCGCTTTTATAAGGCTTTTCTGCATTTCAATTAACGATTTGCCCAGTTCGTCGTTGGATGAAAGTAATTCTAATTGCGTTGAATAATTCCCCTTACCAATATTGGTGGCAAAAACTGACTTATGATTAAGTCCCTGTATAGAATAATTCAGGGCTTGTGCCATATCTTCAATTTCATCCCCAGTACGAAGATGCAGAACTAAATCTTCGCTAATCTCGCCCATGCTCAATCGCTTGAGGGAATGGGTTATTAGGGTAATTGGGCGGGTAAGCCCGTTGGCAACAAACAGTATTACCAACACCAATAAAATTAAACCAAAGAAACCAACAAACAGGGAAACATAGAAACTTTTATCGACTTTACTGGTAATGATCTCCATAGGCACGGAGTACGCCAGCGACCAAACAGAATAGGATTTTCCAACTTTTACGGGCACAAAAACCGTCAGGTGATCGTCTCCATTTTGGTCAGTTTTTATATAATGATACTCTTTACCATTTGAGATTACGTCCAAAAGTTTATGTTTATTTACCTCATTTGCAAGCACATCGGAAATATTTTTATTTACGAATGAGGTATCAGGGTGTGCTGCAATGATGCCTCCCATGGATATCAAAAAAGAGTAACTGCCTTCGACAGGCCTGATTTTTTCAACTTGTTTTTGTAGATCTTCGAGTGTGACATCCACGCCAATTATACCTACAAATTTTCCTTGTTGTCGTATTGGTGCTGCAACGGTGGTCATAAGGTATTGCTCTTCGGATTTAAGAACCTGATCGAGATAGGGTTCCCAAATCCCCTCCTGGTTTCCTTTTTTGAAGCCTCCATAACGCAAGGGATCGCCAGTTAGGCTACGGCGATCAATTTTTATATCAACACCGTTTTTGTCGCGGAAAAGAGATATGCAATAGCGTCCAAAACCCTTAGTGTAGTTTGGTACATAACTATAATATTCCCAACTGTCCCACAATGTATTAATGTGCAGATTTTGCTCTAAAATTGGTCGGTACATTTTAGCAAAAAAGGGCTGCCACACAGTCGAGTCCAACTCGTTAAACACAGAAAGTCCCTGTGCCAGTGTACGTGCCAGAGAAAGATCCCGTTCAAAAAATATTTGCATTTTTTGGGCGGAGTTTTCGGCTACCAGTTTGGCTTTTTCTATGGCATCATCAACCATCATTTTGCGTGACTGGATAAGGACATATCCAATGGAAATGGCGTATAAAAGGGTTGATGTTGTAATGATTAGCAGTAGAATTTTCTGTTTAATCCTTAGTTTGATCCTCATAGCTTTCCGCTTAACAATTAATTCGACTTACAATATTACCAAAAAAATGATTGGTTGACTACTTTTCGTGGTATTTTTTCTGTTTCTAAATCCCAAAATACCAGGATGCGATTGAAAAGTATATCAGAACGCCACAAATATCGGCATTGGAGATAATTAGCGGCGCACTGGCCGTAGCTGGGTCGGGTTTTAGTTTAGGAAAAATAAAAGGCAGCATTAACCCTATCATGCTACCCGTCATGACAGTAAGTATCATGGTTCCGCTAACAATAAGAATGATATCCAGGGAACGGAAAGTGGCAATAATAGCAACGCCCGCTGCCAATGTAAGCCCCAACAGTAATGATACGACGAGTTCCTTGCCCAGCAGACGCGACCAATCGGATGTTTCAACATCGCCAGTGGCCAACGACCGGATCATGAGGGTTGCTGACTGTGCCCCGGCATTTCAGCTACTGCCAATAAGAAGAGGAAGAAAAAACACAAGAGCTACGGCGGATTCAATTGCGTGTTCGAAACTTGAAATTGCGCTCCTGAGAAAACATTCATAAAAACCAAAGCGGTTGGCCAAAAAACGCGTATTTTGTACATGTACACCGCTTTGGTTTTTAGAGGATTGATAATAGCCTCCTGGAATAAACCAAATTTATGAAAGTCCTCGGTTGATTCTTCTTCGGCCACGTCCATTATGTCGTCAACCGTAATAATTCCCAGTAAAACGCCATTTGTATCAGTCACCGGCAATGCCACCCTGTCGTAGTTTTGAAATGCACCAATGGCAAATTCCTGGTCATCGAATGCATTAAGAGCTACGTAACGGTTATCGATGATTTCGGATATGGTTTGCTGTGGCGAAGCAAGAAATATTTCCTTGATTCGGATATCATCAATCAGCTTCCATTCGTCATTGACAACGTAAATTACGTTTAAAGTTTCTGAGTCCCGTCCATATTTCCGTATGTGACCCAATGCCTCTTCTACAGTGTATTGAGGTTTTATGGCAACACATTCGGGGGTCTTAAGCCGTGGTCATGGGTTCTTCAAAATTAATGCCCGCAACAACAACTACACTTAGAATGACCAGCTATCTGACTACGGTAAAACGACAGAAATCCTTCTTCAATTTCTTTCCTGATTAATCGGAATTCGTTTATTGTTTCGTCTTGATTGTCAGCAAATTCAACTGGGCTATTAAACGCCAGATGCCATCGGTTTTTCACTTCTGCGGTAAACGCCGGACAATGTTTGTTGGCCTCGGGACTGACAGTTATTACGTAATCGAACGGTTGGTCAAGAAACTGGTTAACACCCTTAGTTTTGTATTGACTAATGTCGATTCCGGATTCGGCCATTACCTTAACCACAATGGGATGGACGTTCGTTGCAGGTTCAAGGCCTGCCGAAAAGATATCTAATCGATGATCAAAACTTCGTAAAAAGGCCTCGGCCATTTGGCTGCGGCTACTGTTTGTTGTACTGATGATTAATATTCGGTGCTGCATGTTTTTAGGACTTAGGTTGAAGTTTTCTTTATAACACTAAACCTCAATTTTGGTTGCAAAGATGGAGAGAATGATTTCTCTCTGTGACACAATTTTCAGAAAAGGCACAAAACCGAACCATAGACAGGAAAACGGCTCCACTTAAAACATTTCTTTCGAATTCTTGCTTCTGTTTCCAAGAGAAATTAAATGCATATAAACTATTGACATATAATGATATGAACTTGAAGGATAAGATTGAAACTGTAGAAAGCTCTGTTATAGACTGGATGTCGGTACGAGGTATTCTTTTGCTACGTGTTAGTATTAGCGTTGTGTTTTTCTGGTTTGGTTTTCAGAAGTTCTTTCCAGGCATTAGTTCGGCTGAGGATATTGCTACGCGAACGATTGATGTTGTGTCGTTTGGTTTGGTAAAAGCACCCTATTCGATGCCCATTTTAGCCGGCTGGGAATCGCTAATTGGTTTAGGATTCCTTACCGGAAAATATCTACGGTTTACGGTTGCCCTGCTTTACCTTCAAATGGCCGGGACGTTGTTTCCCCTTTTTATTTTTCCCGAGGAGACGTTTTTTCTTGTTCCGGTTGTCCCAACACTCGAAGGACAATACATTATAAAAAACATTGTAATAATAACAGCAACCATGGTCATTCTTGTCCATGATCGCGAAAAAAGGAACAAGAAACTACAGGAAACAGGCAGAGTAAAGAACGGATAAGAGGCCGCACATTTTTAAGGCACCTCAATCGATCATTTGGCTTTGGGTTTCCCAACCCTTCGCCCGCTCAACCGCCATGGCCCATTTTTTCTTCCTTGTGGAGACGGTTATTGAGTCTTTCTGTGGCTCGAAGCGCTTATCGGGTTGCCACTGCTGGTGCAGTTCGTGGGTGTCTTTCCAGAATTGCACGGCAAGACCAGCAAGGAAAGCGGCTCCCATGGCCGTTGACTCGGTTATTTTGGGACGAACCACTGGAATTCCTAATAAATCGGACTGAATTTGCATCAACAAGTTGTTGGTAGAAGCGCCACCATCAACGCGCAACTCTTTGATAGTTACGTTTGAATCGCGTTCCATGAGGTTGAGCACATCGGTTACCTGAAAAGCAATGCCTTCTAACGCAGCCCGTGCAATATGCGCCCGGGTTGTTCCCCGGTTTATGCCAACCATCAGGCCACGAGCGTATTGATCCCAATGTGGTGCGCCCATACCGGTAAACGCGGGAACAAAAAACAGACCCCCACTATCATCAACCTGACGCGCCAACGGCTCCATTTCGGACGATTCGCGGATTATTCCCAAACCATCGCGAAGCCATTGTACCACAGCTCCGGCAATAAAGATGCTGCCTTCGAGCGCATAGGCTGTTTTTCCGTTGATTTGCCACGCCACCGTAGTAAGCAGGTTGTTTAGCGATATGCAAGGTTTGCTGCCGGTGTTCATGAGCATGAAACATCCGGTGCCGTAAGTATTTTTCACCATTCCCTCGTCTAAGCACAACTGCCCAAAGAGCGCTGCCTGTTGGTCGCCGGCAATTCCGGCAATGGGAACGTTGGCTCCAAACCAGGTGGTTTCGGTCTGGACATACACTTCGCTGCTCGATGCAACTTGTGGCAGCATTGACAGGGGAATGTTAAACAGTTGCAACAATTCGGCATCCCATTGCAGAGTGTTTATATTGAACAACATTGTCCGGCTTGCGTTAGAAACATCCGTAACGTGCGATTTTCCGTAAGTGAGTTTCCACACCAACCACGTGTCAATAGTTCCGAAAGCCAGTTGGCTCCGTTCGGCTTTTTCACGGGCGCCTTTGACGTTGTCGAGAATCCAACGGATTTTGGTGGCACTGAAGTAGGCATCAATGACTAAACCGGTTTTCCGGCGGATGGTTTCGGATAAACCTTTGTTTTTCAACTCATCGCAAAAGCTGGCTGTGCGGCGATCTTGCCATACAATGGCGTTGTAAATGGGCTCGCCGGATGTTCTGTCCCACACTACGGCGGTTTCGCGCTGGTTAGTAATGCCAATGGCTGCTAGTTCAGCTCCTGAAATTCCAATTTTCGACATAGCCTCAACAGCTACGCCCAACTGCGACGACCATATTTCGTTTGGATTATGCTCGACCCAACCCGGCTGTGGAAAATGTTGTGTTAACTCCTTCTGTGCAACAGAACAAATATTTCCAGCATGGTCAAAAATAAGGGCGCGGGAGCTTGTGGTGCCTTGGTCGAGGGAGAGGATGTGGGTTTTCATTGCTTTTAATTTGAAAATGAGACGATTTTAAAATTTGAAAATGGGATGATTTGAAAATGTATGTTTAATGTATTAAAAATCCTTAACCAGCGCTTGATTTTTATTGAGAGTGTACATGAGTTTTGCTTGTCTATATCTTTCAAATTTAACAAACATACTGAAAAATTCTCAAAATCTGAATTTGGGGATTTTTTGCAAGTATGGAATGAGAAGGGATTAAAGCAAAACTTTAAAAATCATGATAATCGGCTATCGTAATGACCAATGATCATGTTTTTTGGTCATTACGATAACCTGGGATCATTAAAATAGTCGAAACCGAATTCGTTAATTAATAATCCTTCAACGCCTTATAGCGCCGACCCCAGAATTTAAATTTGGTGAGCGATGAGAAAACTACAAGGCGCTCAACAATCCGAAAGCGCATCAGATAGTGGATAATCCGGTACCATGCAAACAACAACAGTAGCGCAAGCAACGACTCTACGATAAAGCTATAAGGCTTATTTTCAATATCGAAGAAATACTCTGAAGAATAGTGGTAAAAAATCCCTATAAATAGGTTTGAGAAAAACAACGCAAAGGCAACAATGTACCCATGTCCGGTTTCAATGGCTTTCTGTGGACAGTTGCCCATACACTTCATGCAGCTTTCGCAACGAAAAGTCCAGAATGGCCGCTTGTCAACCTTTATGATTGCTTTTACCGGACAGCCTCTAATGCAAATATCACAATTATTGCAATCGGCTGATGCATAATAGGTTTTGGCAAACATAAAGCGTCCAATGAAATAGTAACCAAGAGAAATAGGCAATAAAAGAATGTCCCAAACTTCATACAAAGCCGTGAACTGTTTCTTTCCTGCCAGTACCTTTTGTGCAAATTGGTTTACCCGTTTTTTACACTTTTCATATGTTTATAATTTTTCGGTTTACGGCCATATGGAACTTCATGCCGA
>JBBISE010000063.1:0-17136 GCA_037441445.1 Salinivirgaceae bacterium | reverse complement strand
TCAGAATTGTTAGAATTGGTAGCTGTCTCATAGCTTATCTAATTTTAGTTGTTTTTTTTAGGACCATGGTTTAAAACATCGTATCGATTTTTTGCTGGTTTTAGGAGCAGGATCCCTAAATATTGCGTTTGAATCGTATATCAATTTTCGATACCAACCGCTGGTAGCGTTGAATTCATTCGATGTCCAGAAATGAGCTTCATTCCCTAATTGAACGAAGCCAGTGCCTTCAATATATTCGCCACCGGGAAGAGCTGTAAAACCCGATGAATTGGTTGCACCACTGTTGGGCGATTGCCAATAATCGAGCGTAGGTTCTTTTAATTCTCCTCCAGAAGTTCCTCTGGCCCCTGTTGCTTCTACCTCGAGGGTTGACATGCCTAAAAAGTTTTCCTCAAACCCCTGCCAATCTGAATCAGTTGGGAATTCAAACCCTTGCGGACAGGGATTACCATTGTTGATCCATTCATACAACAATCCATAGGTGTCGTTATTTTCAGGAAGGTTGTTGCAATAGGCCCATCCGGTTATGGTGTCCCCGTTTTGGTCGTGCACGGCTTTCAGGTTCGATGTCATCCAGATGTAACCGCTGAGATTTACAATCTGATAGATGTTTCCATCGTAATCTTTAACTCCTTCAATAAATATGGCAGAAACGGAGATGTTTTCGGTTACATTCTTATCAATTCTTGGATTGTCGGTTCTGTCATCGCTCCATTTCAGGAAAACAAAATTTTCGTCGGCTATAGCCTCCACTGCTGTTCCATCTTGGTTGTGGTAAACATACTGAGGGGTGTCGCCGGAAAGTGTTCCTCCTGTTTCAGCATTGTAAGTTAATTCGTATTCAGGAACCGTAACCTCTAAATAAATCGTGTGATTTTCTGAAATTCCATTGAATCTATAGCTTGAAAGAGAATCGAATTCTTCCATACCGTCAATCCACAGCTGGTGAGAAATAGCCCACGGTTCAACGGAAAAAGTAAATTGGGCATTTTCACCTGCCAGAAATCTTACTATGCCTTTAGGGGAAATAGTTCCCCCGTAATCAGCATTACTTTGTATTTCGAATACCGGGATGTTCTTACGGACACAGAAGGTTTCGTTGCCGGTATTGTTTTTTCCATAGGATAAGTGTAGTCCGGATGAGAATGATTTTGCGTAGGTAAGGTCGTTATTTTCGGTACTTGACCAAATTGAGTTTGTGGTTGTAATGCCAAATTCGGCTCTGCGGTTGTATATTGAGTCCAGTTCTGTTATCGATGGCAAATAATAATCATTGAAGCCATACGCGTCCAATTCAGAACAAATTTTTGCTGCATAATATTCGTTGTTGAAGACGTCATTGTGGAACAAAATTGAATCGGTATTTGTCTGTCCGTTATCAAAGTCGCTTGCTCCTGTATGCAATGTGTCGCCCCAGGGAGCATTCTGTGAAATATACAGTGGCAGTACTGATATGGAATCGAACGTTGTGCTCATCATGGCAGGTAACGTATATTCGGGATTGGTGGTAAAAATAACTTCGCGGCCATAGGAAGTGCCTTCGCTGTTTGTGGCAAATGCGCGGACAACATAGTGACCGCCCGGAGAAAGCGATGTCAAGGTTGCTACATGAACCCCAATATCAGTATTGGTGTAGGCAATTCCCTCGTTTGTTTCTTTTGTTGGCATTCTGGAAGAATTCCATACCAGACCTGCTTCGGTAATTTGACGTAATCCATCATCCATAATCTCCATATAGCCTTCGGCGGAGCCAGCCATAATTCCAGCCACGGTTCCGGTTTTTATTTTTGGAGGCGAATAGGGCGAAAGGGTTTGTCTGAACTGGTTGTTGCCATAAGAAATGCCATTTTCGTTTACTACATAGGCACGCACATGGTAATAGGTCAATCCTTCCAATCCTCCAATTACTGTGTGTAGGTCTTCCGGGTTGGTGCCCAGATTTATTTTCGTGTCTTCAATTGTAGGATACCAGTTCAATCCATAGCAAAAACCAAGTTCTGCAATGGTTCCACCACCGTCGTCGAATACCTGACCGGAAAGTGTTAATGAATTGCTGGTGCGGGTTATAATGGGATTGGTAAAAACCGTAGCCTTGTAGGTCATTCCCGGTATTTCCCTGATGCAGCGGACACTATGACAAGCCCAATAGGTGCTACCCTGAATGTCTTCCGTAGTTTCAAAGGTTTCCGGACTGTCATAATTGAAATGAAATACCGTAGCATCGGTGGGCCCAGCCAGTGTTGATGACCAGAACCGTGCTTCCATGTCCGGATCTCCGGAATTCAGGCCCGGATAGTATCCCGAATTGGACTGATATCCGGAAGGCTTGGCATTAAATCCGTAATGGTCCGTTGCCCCCGAATTTGGGTATAGCCAAAAACCATCACCATAGGGTTCTCCTTCAGGTCCCGTATCGGTTGACTTTAACTTACCTCCGGCAATTCCTTTTCCTCCAATGGCGTCGAACAAGGCAAGCCACTCATCGCGGTGTGGTAACTTAAATCCTGCCGGACATATGCCACGTGGATCGTTTGCAATGTTGAAGGCGTACAAGGCACCGAAATCTATAGCTTTGGATCCGGGTGTGGGATACCAGGTAATGTAGGGATCTTGTGGAAAGCCCGAATTATCGCTTTGATGAATTTCCTCGCCATTGTTGTAACGTGTTGTTTCCAAATTTCTAAGCATCCATTCTCTTCCTCCAATTACACGCGTCTGATATTCGTTGGCGTCGTAATCAAATACGGAAGTGTATTCTTCGGTTGTAGCCACAATCTCGCTGGAGTAATCGGTGCCCAAATCGTTGGTGGCAAATACTCGAATGTAATAGGTCGTGTTGTCGTTCAGACCGGAAATGGTTTGTTCAAATTCGCCTCGTTCAAGATATTCGGTTGCTTTTCCAAGGTGGTTTTCCAGTGTTGGATTTGTTTCTGTTGACCATACTATTCCTCGTGTTCCTGTGGGTCTGAATCCACTTTTCAGAACTTCGTATTCAATGGAAATACTTTGATGTTCCTTTCTTTTAACAGCAGCACTTCCAATTACAGGTGCTTCGTAAACCGAACGGATACAACGAACACTATGGCTGACATATCGTTCATCATAGAGTTCGGTTGTGTCAAATACCTGGTTGTAAACACTATGGTCGTCTCCTTCTATCTGGAAAGTTTGGAAGGTCAGATTAGGTTTTGATCCTTGCGGAGCAAACCAGAATAGGGCTTTGTTGTTTTTATAGGCGTAGGTTGGATACCAACTGCCTTCCCCGTATGCTTCTGCAAAGTATCCTGCGGGATTGGCCGAGAACCCTGTCGTGTTGTCGCCATTAATGGGCCACGATTCAACCTCTTTAAGGGCATAACCGGCTGTGTTTTCGTCTCCCCCTGCTGCCAAAATTAAACTATTCCAATCAAATCCATCGGGAAGTCTCCACCCTGCAGGACAAACAGTTTGGTTTGTTTTGATGCGGGATTTCAATAAGACGTTGTGGTCGTAGTAAATTCCGAAACTCTCAATGGTATCCATAATATCCGGTAGATGATAGTTTTCGGTAGAAATGGCGGACCAGTCGGCATAGCGTGTAGTCCTAATATTTTGCTTCATCTAATCCTGGCTTTCAATGGTTACGTGATCGTATATATTTCCTTCGCGGTCGAAAAGGGCAGGAGTATCGGTTGTTGCAACAGTTTGTTCCGTACCGTAAATAGTTCCCCATTCATTTGTTGCAAACGGGACTACATAATAAGTTGTCAACGGAGAAAGATTCGTAATGACAAAGCGTACGGAATCAACAGTTAACGCCTCGGAAATGATTCCCTCGTTTGTGTCCAGCGTTGGGTTAGGTGATGTGGACCAAACAACACCACGATTCCCATTGTTGCTGTAGCCATCCGACGATATGGCGTATTTTAACCATATTTCCTTGTCGAAGGAGTTTGTTTCCATGTTTTGGTCAATTTTTGCAGGGCGAACACCTTCTTTAACACATCGTATGGGTGCAAAAATGTAGGGGTTATCTCCATTAACGCTATAGTTGACGATATTGACACTGCCCACTTCTCCATCAATGACTCGAAGATCGGAGAATATATCTCCGTCCACACTTTGAGTTTCAGACCAAAGCATTGTATATGATCCAACACCATCATAACTTTCAGGCTGTATCGATCCTTTTTGTGGTTGTTCGGGCGCATTTCCTCCAATTGGGCCTCCTAAGTTGGTGAAAATCCCTATGCCCGATGGAGTAGCAGAATAGCCCAATGAGTCCGTTTGTGTCCCTATTGGCCACGATATTACCGTATCCATCAGGTGAATCCCTGCTGTTTCCGGATTTCCTCCGGCGTCTTCAATCAGCATTTCCCAATCTTCCGTTTTTGGCAACCTCCAGCCGGCGGGACAGATGTGGGCGTTGGGTGCGTTAATCTTGTGATTTGAGGCAACCAACTCGGAATATAATCTTCCGTGTCTGATTAAGGAATCTTCGCCCCAGAAAGGAAGAACATGTTCCTCCGGTGCAATGGCATCTCCGTTCGAGTATTTTAGTACACGGAGGTTTTGAGTCATCCAGTTTTGATTTCCAATGTACCGCGTTGGGTATTCGTTGAGGTCAATGTCAATCAAAGTACCGCTCAATTCCGGAAGGTTCACAACTGTTGTTTCTCCATAGCGAACATAGGCTCCCACTTTGCCATAAGGCCGCAAGTAATAAGTTGTGGCGTTGTTTAATCCGCTAAAAGTCGCATTGAAAATTTCTTCCAAAGGTGATGGCGTCCCAACAGAACTGAAAGCAGTTTCTATCGTTGGGTTTTCAACAGTGGCCAAAACGAACCCGACAGAATCTAAATACAAACTAGACATATTCATAATTCGTCCAAAGGAAGTGAATTCTACTGGTGATATTTGTGTAATTGGGAATGTTTCAAAAGTGAAAGAAGGTTCGGTCAACATTAATGTGATTTGTTGGCTATATACAGTGCCTTTGGTGTTTTGAGCATAAGCCCTGACATACAGCCATTCGTCAAAGGGAAGGGGTTGGTTGTAGTGGTCGATTGTGTTTCCTGAACGTAAATCGCGCTCCGAAAGACCCTGTGCGTTTTCAACGGTTGGCCACTGTTCCGTTGACCACACAATCCCCTGTTTTCCGTTTTCGGCATTACCTGTCGATTCAATGGTGTAATTGATTTTTAGGGTTGCATTGGAAAGGTCTTCGTTGTATATGGATGACTGTATTGTTGGCAATACCTCAAAGTTCTGCACACAACGTATGGTTGCAAACGACGAATCAGTAAAGTATATTTGATTGACGTTTAGTTGCTCTCCAAATATCTCAAAAGCAGACTTTTACGATGCCGGAGATTCAGACCGGAAATACGCCAAATTTCCGTTGAAATTGTTAACCATCCATTGATCTCCATTATAGACCCATTTTCCAAGTGCCAGCGCAGCAAAACCAGTATGGTTTGTAGGGGGAAGCAGTTCCGGATCCCACATATTGTAGAATGTATCCTTGAACTGTTCTGCTGATTCGGGGACAGAACCAATATCAATCAGGTTTTCATAATCGGAGTAAAAAGGTAATCGCCATCCGGTGGGACACACTTTTTCAGTAAGTTTTCCTTGTTTGAAATGATTAAATGCCACATCCGAGTGGTAATATTTACCAAAAATTGCCGCTGTATCTGTGGAGACAACTGTATCCCAAACACTGCTTACGCGACCGGGGTTAATTAACGCCGAATTGGCGTACCGCGTAGTCCTTAAGTTTTGGATTGACCAGTTCAGATTGCCGATATATTTCGTTGGATATTCGTTCCCGTCAATATCAACCATAGTTCCAAAAATGGGCTTAGTAGTAAATTGCACGACATTGCCGTAAAATACGGAATCGCTCAATTTGAAGTACATGCGGTAGTAGTAGTCGGTTTCGGGCGTTAATCCTGAAATTTCTTCAAAATATTGATTAAATGTTATCGACGCCGTCTCGGTCATGCCCTCGTTGTTGTTTCGCGTGGGGTTGTTGTGAGTAGCCCACACAAAGCCCATGTTGCTTTGACCTGTCCATGTGTTCCAATCGAGGATTTTACCGGATAGGATTGCACCATAAGCAAACGTATGTGGTTCCGGGCTGGTTTCTACTTCAACAGGAAGGGTGGTAAACGACAATTGATTGCTATACAGTATGGAAGAGTCGGTTTGAATGACGTAAGCCCTGACATAGTGAGTCATTCCAGGATCGTCCACCATTATTCGATGTGAAAACTCGGCAGTTGAAAATACCTCATCCCAATAATTGGCGGAAACGGTCGGATTCTCCCATCGTGCCCACGCAAACCCTGTACCTAATACACTCAGGCCGTTGAGGTTTACTTTGCCATAGGCCGTTGCTTCATTTTGCGTTATATCTGTTATAGAATCCATAACCACATTTAATGGGTCGAAGGTGGTAAACAGCAGTTGATTGCTGTAATAAACCGTATCATTGGTTACAATGAATGCCTTTATGTAATAAGGTGTAGAAATGGTCAAATCATAAAGGTTGTGGAAATAGGGTTCTCCAACTGCACCTTCATAATTTTCAATAAAATCCCCCTGGTTGTTGTCAATCAAGTGAGGATTTTCTGTTTGGCTCCATACGATGCCACACTCCAGAATGGTTTCGTTTGAGTAAACTGTGGCGCCTGCAATTGCATCGTTCTGGGTAATGTTGAAAATGGAATCTAATACAATCTCGGGTTTTGATAAGAATTCAAGCGGAAGGCTATAAATTGTATCGGTTCCGTATTTAATGAATGCACTAACAGCGTATTGATTGTTTGGCAGTAATGAAGTAATCAGGTCGGAATAGACCAACTGCCCGTCAAACATTTTGGTGAACGGGCCTACTTTATTGTTTCCCAGATGGGGAATACCCGTTTCGCTCCAGACAAAACCACACTCGGTTACCAGAGAGCTGTTTAAACTAATGGTGGCATGTCCGACAGCCTGGTTTGAAAAGATATCGGTAACGGAATCCATCGACACTGTTGGAGCTGCCAGGGTGGTGAACGTGAGAACATTTCCGTATGATGTGCCTGTTTCGTATGTAACGAACGATTTTACATTGTAGGTTGTGTTGGGCAATAGTCCATGTAATGTTCCCGTGAAGGAATCTTCGCCTTCCCATTCTGAGAACAATCCGATGAAAGTGGGTCCGCCAATCGAATCAGCATTGATGTAGGTAAATCCAATATCCAGAATTGCCATTCCCGGTTCTTGGTTGAGTCTGGCATAAGCTTGTGCACTAATGTCTGTGATTTGATCAACGGAATGAGTCGTTATAACCGAAGGAAGAGTGTTGATTGTTAGAGTGTCTCCATAGGAGGTGCCGAAGCTAAAGGTAACAAAAGACCGAACCCTGTATTCTGTACCAGGGGTTAGCATGTCCAATACTGAAAAATATTCATTCTGTCCTTCCCAACCAGAAATGGCACTGATAGTAACCACATTACTTTCAAAATCGATGTCCGAGTATTCAAATCCAAAGTCTGTTATAGTAACCCCCGAGGGTTGGGTTAACGTTGCATGTGCTACAGCCGAAACATCTGTAATTGTGTTGATAGAAAGGGTTGTAACTGTTGGCTTAGTCAAGGTTGTAAAACTAAGGATTTCACCATATGAAATCCCAGCATTATTTACTAAATAGGCTCTGATATGGTATTCAGTGGCAGGTAAAAGGCCGGAAATATGTGTACTGAACAACAACTGACTTACCGAATCCAGCATTATGGGAATGGTCGTCATGTCGGGTTCAACAAAATCGGTGGTTGTATATTGGAAACCAACCTCAGGAACAGTTGCCCCATCGGGGTTGGATATTTCTGCGTGTGCTTCCAGGCTAATGTCCTCTATGTTAATTAGCGACAATGTCGAAACAGAAGGACTTGTCAGTGTGGAGAATTCAATAGGTTCGGAAAAAACATCGCCATGTATGTAATTCAGGTATGTCCTGACAAAATAGGTGGTTGATGGTGTCAAATCCATAAATTCGAATTGGAAAGGACCATTGCCCCCATAGGTTCCAATAACACTTTCTGTTTTCAGGATGTTGGAAAAATCGGTGGTTGTCAGTTGGAATCCAATATCATTTAAAGCAATGCCGGTACTGATATGTCCTGTTGCGTGAACTACGGCTGAAATATCAGAAACTGAATTTACAAAATCTGTTGTCAAATAGGGCGAAGGATACGTTTCAAACGGCACATTTCCCCCATAGGAAGTTCCGTTGTTGTGTAGTACAAAAGCCCGCACCTGATAAGCCGTTATCGGAACAAGCCCCGTTAACTGATGACTGATTTCTGTTTCGTTCATCCACGAGGCAAAAAGGGATATGGTGGTCATTTCCCCAGCAGTAAAGGTTGTGGCGGTGTATTCAAAACCCAAATCCAGAACGGTTGTATTTGCAGGAACAAAAACAGTGGCGTGTAGTTTCGCCGACAAGTCTGTCAGGTCAGTAACCGAGTTTGTAACACAGGTTGGTGCCTGCAAGGTAAGGAAGAATTCTTCGTTGCTGTATGAAAAACCCTGGCTGTGTCGCACAAACGAGCGAATATAATAGAGGTTATTGTTTAGTAAACCTTCGATATTGGCACTGAAATTTCCCGTTTCGTCGGGAACACAAGTCACATAGCCTTCTTCGCTTCCAAAAATTGTGATTGTGTGCGAACTCCAAATGAACCCAACCGAATCGACTCGTACACCAGTTTGGACATTAAGGTTACCATTTGCGAATACGGAAAAGTCTGTGATATTGGATCTTTCGCCCATCGTAACGGTTGGTAATGGAAGCATCTGCACTGGTTGAGAAATATCATACGAAACCCCGGCCAGATGTTCAACGTAGCTGCGGATGAAATAGGTGCTGTCGGGCAAGAATCCATCAATTGTGGCACTGTAGGACGTCTCGCCAGAGAAGACAACGTGTGTTTTACCCATAGGCGAGTTGTCGAGCGTTGGATTGTCAATTTTGTCCCAAACAAAACCATAGGCAATTACCTGACAATCGTTGGTAGTAATGGTGGCCATGGCCTCAATTTCGGTATCCGAAATGGCAAGGGCGCTGTTGGTTAATATAGAAGGCGACTCCTTGGTCGTGAAAAGCTGACTATTGCTTAAATAGGTACCACTGCTATGGATTACGTAGCTTCGAATAAAATAGCCAGTGTTGGGTTCAAGACCGCCAAGACTGTCTGCAATTTCACCTGTAACCCCGGCATGGGTCATTTTTCCAAGGTTGTTCTCTATATTCACATCAGCCGAAGTTGACCAAACAAAACCTACTTCGACAACGTTCGTCATGGGTTCGCTTACAACAGTTGCTGTAGCAAAAACATATACATCGAACAGGGGTTCAACAACAGGAATAGTGATTGTTGGTGAAGGAAGTGTTGTGAATGACAATACATCGCCATAGCCAACTCCTTCCGAGTGCATTACAAAAGCTCTGAAATAGTAAGTTGTGCCAGGTAAAAGGTTGGCTAAGGCCATAGAAAACATGCCGTTGGACTGTATTTCGTCAAACACAATCTGGGAATTGTTGACCAGCGTTGGACTACCTGTAGTGTTGTACACGAAGCCCTTTGAGAGATATGATGAATCGGCCGGGTTCACAATTTCACCCTGCGCAATGGCTGAATTGTCGGTAATGTCAGTGTAACTCAATGTCAAAGCTTTGGGCATAATGGCCGTTTGCGAGAAGGTGGTGAAGCTAAACTCATCGCCATAAGCTGTTCCTGCACTGTTTGTTGCAAATGCCCTGACATAATAAGTGGTGGAGAAATTCAGGTTTGTAAGCTGACACATGAATTGTGCAAACTCAGCTGTTTCTACGGTGCACATCCCGACGTTTACTGTCGGCGTTGGCAAAGGTTGGGTTCCCCATACTAAACCGTACGAGGAAATTTCGCATCCGCCATCAGCAATTAAATTTCCATAAACAGTCGCATTCAGGCTGTCATATTCGGCCACAAAATCGGTGCTGATTTCCGGCAGAAAAATTATTTCACCACCCACGTTCACATCTCCGCCAATGTTAATTTCGCCAGTGGTAACCGTTCCCGTGTTTATGGTTACCGTAAATGGAGTAAGGTTGAAAAAGCTGAAAAATTCCTCACCATTGTTCATGTAGCCACCGATGTTGAACCCGCCAATTCCGGCACGTTGGTTTGTGGCCACCATTTCAAAACGAGCGCCTTCGTGACTCAGGTTCAAATAATCCCGCGCAATTGTTTTGCTGTTGGAAAGACCGCCCACGGCAAATCCACCCTTCTCGGAACGGACGGACTCTTCGTCAAACGCAACCTGCGCCCCCAGCGATGAAAGCCTGAAATATTCCTGTCCCAAAGGTTTGGAAGAACTAAGTCCACCCACGGCAAAACCACCCTTTTCGGCCCGTTCCAATTCCGATGCAATGTACATTCTGGTTCAATTGTGAAAACGGGTGTGCTTATTTTTTTGATTCGATAATCCGCCCACGGCAAATCCGCCTTTTTCCGATTTAATGGCAGCGGCTTTATCGAAATTCAATAGTGTTCCTTCGGGCATCAACAAGAAATAGGGTGTTGAAAGAACTTTTCCACTGCTTAGTCCTCCCACGGCAAAACCGCCTTTTTCGGAACGGGGACCGTCGGTGTTGAACTGAACCCGCGCACTGTCGGGGTTCATGAAAAGATAGTTGTTCCCGGTTGAAAGTCCACTGACTTGAATTGATCCATTGGAAGTTCCATCGTCGGGAAGGTTAATCTCAACGCCCTGGTGGGTTACGTTGAAAAGCGTTTCCCCAGCTTGGTTTTTAATCTGGAAAATAGCATCTTCGGGATTCTTTGTTGGTGCACCATCAACAGTCACCACGCCGGGATTTACCCACACTTTGTCATACGCTTGCCAATCTGAGCCATCGTGCGAGATTATCTGCCCCTGCTGACCGGTCAACTGATTCAGGCTGTTGCCTGATTGAAGGGCATATGGAACCGAAAGAATCTGCGAAACCCCCAATAAAAGGTAGTTTCCTGTGTTTTGGTAATCGATTTCGATTTTGAGGAATGCTACCCCCGATTTCCAGTTGATTTCGTCAATGGAGCCCAAAACAGGAACGCCATTTCCCAATGTCAGGGAAATAATTCCAAACGGGTTTGATACCACTGAGTGGGTTTCCGAGAAAACAGGATCGTCGGTAGGTTGTCCCATAATAACCGACGCCTTGATTAAGGTCGGTTGGTTTGCTAAAATTTCTCCCCCGGGAGTTCGCAACACGGCTTGGTATGGAATTTTTACAGGAGCCTGTGCATTGACAAAAATCGTTGACAGGATTAATAATCCCAACATCAAAGAGGTAAGACAGCGTTTCATAGTATTTTGATTTTGTCGTTAGTCTTAAAACAAAATTTTCTTTCTATTGACAGAAAACAGATAAAGGTATGACAATGAAATTTATAATCCAATTTTTTTTTTGGAGGCAAGTTGTGCGGATACCATAAACACAAGGAAAATGCTAGGAAACTTTTTTTAGGTTTTATTCGTGATGTTTCATTTTCAATTTGTGTTCATTGTTTAACTTTCCGTGACAATGAAATCTTTTATCCTGATTTCAGCCTTGCCTGACTAAAACGTTTGCACCAACTTGTCCACAATAAAAGATCGATTTTGATCACTATCTGTTAACAATCCAGATTTGTCCGCTACCTAAAAACTTCGTACATTTGCCGGCTAAAAAACTAAAAATCCATGGAATACCGGTTCAGTGAAATTGAGCAAAAGTGGCAACGGTACTGGAAAGAGCGCAAAACGTACCAGGTAACTGAAGAAACGTCAAAACCCAAATTTTATGTCCTCGATATGTTTCCTTACCCTTCGGGGGCCGGGCTGCACGTGGGGCATCCACTAGGCTACATTGCCAGCGACATTTACTCGCGATACAAGCGCCACATGGGCTTTAATGTGTTGCACCCCATGGGTTACGACGCTTTTGGGCTTCCCGCTGAGCAATATGCCATCCAAACCGGCCAGCACCCGGCTATTACAACCGAAAATAACATTCGTCGTTATCGCGAGCAACTCGATAAAATAGGGTTTTGCTATGACTGGAACCGCGAGGTTCGTACCTGTGACCCCAAATACTACCACTGGACACAATGGGCTTTTATCCAGATGTTTAAGCACTGGTTCAACAACAAGAGCCAAAAGGCGGAACCTGTTTCCGAGCTTGAAAAGCATTTCGAAAGTAACGGGACTGAAGGAATTGACGCCAATTGCACCGAGCCTCTGATGTTTACAGCCCAGGAATGGAAATCGTTCGACCACAAAAAACGTCAGGAAATCCTTTTGAATTACCGCATTGCTTACCTGGCCGACACCATGGTCAACTGGTGCCCCGAACTGGGGACCGTTCTCGCCAACGACGAGGTTAAAGATGGTGTTTCGGTTCGCGGAGGTTTTCCGGTTTTCCAAAAGCGCATGAAACAGTGGTCGTTGCGTGTGTCGGCCTATGCCGAAAGGTTGCTGAACGGACTCGAAAATATTGACTGGAGCGAGTCGCTGACCGAAGTGCAACGCAACTGGATTGGCCGCAGTACCGGAGCCGTTGTTTATTTTCCCATTGACGGACACAACGAATCGTTCGAGATTTTTACAACCCGCCCCGATACCATTTACGGAGCCACTTTCATGGTGTTGGCTCCTGAGCACGAGTTGTCGAAAAAGCTCACCACTCCTCAACAAAAATCAGAGGTTGAAGCATATATTGCAAAAACGCTTGCCCGTACCGAACGTGAACGGATTGCCGATGCAAAAACCGTCACTGGCGTTTTTACGGGTTCCTATGCCGTTAATCCACTGACTGGAAACAAAATACCCATTTGGATTGCCGATTACGTACTGTCGGGTTATGGAACCGGAGCCATTATGGCCGTACCGGCCCACGACAGCCGCGACTTTGCCTTTGCCCGTCAGTTTAAATTACCCATTGTACAAGTGGTTGTAGCACCGGGCGATACGGCATCAGATGTGGAATCCTGGAGCGATTCCTACGACTCGAAAGAGGGAATTATGATTAACTCGGGCATTATTAACGGAATGGATGTTCCCGTGGCCGTCGATACCATTATTAAATACATGGAAAGTCTGAAAATAGGTTACCGCAAAGTCAACTACCGTTTGCGCGATGCTATTTTCAGCCGTCAGCGTTATTGGGGCGAGCCATTTCCGGTTTATTATATCGATGGACTGCCGCAAGTACTGGACGAAAAGAACCTTCCGTTGGCGTTGCCTGAAATTGATAAATACCTGCCCACCGAAGATGGACAGCCACCTCTGGGACGTGCCAAAAACTGGAACACGACCAATGGTGAACCGTTTGAGTTAAGCACTATGCCCGGCTTCGCCGGATCATCGGCATATTATCTTCGCTACATGGATCCGCACAATACCAATGCCCTGGTTTCCAACGAAGCCAACCGCTACTGGCAGGATGTGGATTTATACATCGGAGGAACCGAGCATGCAACAGGGCACTTAATTTACAGCCGTTTCTGGAATAAATTCCTGTTCGATTTGGGCGTTGTGTGTAAAGACGAACCGTTCCGAAAGTTGATTAATCAAGGAATGATCCAGGGGCGCAGTAATTTCGTTTATCGACTGAAAGGCACGAATACCTTTGTTTCATTGGGTTTAATTGAAAAATACGACACAACTCCCATACATGTTGATGTAAATATTGTCCACAATGATATTCTTGATCTTGAGGCCTTTAAAAAGTGGCGCCCCGAGTTCTCCACAGCCGAATTTATTTTAGAAGATGGAAAATATCGCTGTGGTTGGGCAGTCGAAAAAATGTCAAAATCAATGTTTAATGTCGTAAATCCCGATGATATCATTGACCAATATGGAGCCGACACGCTGCGAATGTACGAAATGTTTCTTGGGCCGCTTGAGCAAAGCAAACCATGGGATACCAAAGGAATTGACGGTGTAAGCCGTTTCCTGAAAAAACTATGGCGCTTATTCTACGACCGTGAAATGTTCATGGTTACCGACGAACAACCCAACGAAGCCGAACTAAAGGTTTTGCACAAAACGCTTAAAAAAATATCGGAAGATATCGAACGATTCTCCTTCAACACCTCGGTAAGCGCGTTTATGATTTGTGTGAACGAGCTAACCGATCTGAAATGCAGCAAAAAGGCTATTTTGGAGCCACTGTTAATTGTATTGAACCCGTTTGCTCCCCACATCACAGAAGAGTTGTGGACAGCGTTGGGGAACAATCCGTCCATTGTTGACGCTCCATGGCCGCAATTCAACGAAAAATTTCTGGCTGAAAGCATGGTGGAATATCCTGTTTCATTCAACGGGAAAGTACGTTTTAAAATAAACATGGCTGCCAATGCAACTGTACAAGAAGTTGAATCATTGGTGCTTGCTGACGAGAATACGAAAAAATACCTACAGGGAACCCAACCAAAAAAGGTTATTGTTGTTCCTAAAAAAATAATCAACATTGTGATGTAACTCATTCCACATTTTGCCGGCGTCCAGCATTAAATAACATCAAATGGCTGCCAATTCAAGGTCATCCGCTTCTTTGATGTTTGTCTGGTGTGTTTTGTGCCGGAGAACAGGGGACTGTTGCGAAAAAAAATAATACATGTATCTATGAATCAAATCCTTAAGAAAGAAAGCCTGTTCAAACACGCCAAAGTTTGGACAATTATAACCTTCGGGTTATTTTTAAATGCCTTTGCCTGGGTTGCGTTTCTTATACCTGGAAAAATCATTGGCGGTGGAATCACTGGTGTGGCAACCCTCATTTATTATGCTACCGAGGGATGGGGGTTTCAGATACCCGTGAGCGTTACCTTTTTTATTATCAATATCTTTCTCATTGCCTTAGCCGTAAAGATTCTTGGGGCCAGTTTTGGCGTAAAGACAGTCTATAGTGTTATTATGCTAACCTTTTTCTTTGGTTTGCTGCAAGGGATTATGCCAGCCGAGGGAATTATGGACAAAGATCCCTTTCTGTTTGCCGTTATTGGAGGAGCGTTAGCCGGTGCCGGTGTGGGAATTGTGTTCACCCAGGGAGGCTCAACAGGCGGTACCGATATTATTGCCATGATAATCAACAAGTATCATAATATCAGTCCGGGACGGTTGATTTTATACATGGATGTACTGATTATTGCCAGTAGCTTCCTGGTTTTTAACCAAATGTCGAGCGTTGTATATGGTTTTGTGACCATGGCAGTAGTGGCCTATTCCATTGACCTGATTATTGAAGGACAAAAGCAATCGGTTCAGATTTTTATTTTTTCGAAGCAGTATGATGCTATCAGCAAGCAATTGGGCGAAAGTTTGCACCGTGGAATCACTTTTCTTGACGGGCAAGGCTATTATACCAAAGCCGAAACCAAGGTACTATTAATAGTAACCCGTAAACACGAACTTCCCAGAGTATTTCAAATTGTAAAGAGCATTGACCCCGAGGCTTTTATCTCAGTTGCTTCGGTTATGGGAACCTACGGGAAAGGGTTCGAAAAAATAAGGTCGTAAGTTGTGGTATGAACGACGTAATGAAAAATTAAAAAGACAAAAATGAAAAAGTGGATACTTATTTCAGTTATTATTCTGGGTGCCTTGGTTTTATTGGCCTCCGGTGTGTTTATCTGGAAAAAAATTCAAAACAAACAAGAAATAGAAGCACAAGAAGCAACTCAGGTTGAACCGGAACCGGTTTTCGAACCAACCTACATGTACGGAATTGCCATTGACAGCTTAGTTATTATAGAGGGAAAAGTAAAGCGTAACCAAACTTTTGCCCACATTCTAAAACAATATCATGTTCCGGCCCAAACTATTGCCGAACTTACACGGAAAGCCGAGCCGGTTTTCGATTTACGGACAATCCGTTCCGGAAATCCCTATGTTTTTATCTGTTCCTCCGACACAGTGCCGTTGCATTTTATATACGAGCAGGACAAAATCAACTATATGCTCTTTTCGTTTGCTGATTCCATTCACATTCAGGCTCAACAAAAAGAAGTAATCAAGGTGCGACGGATTGCATCGGGGATTATTGAATCGAATTTGTGGAACGCCATGATCGAATTCGGGATTAACCCCATTATGTCCATTGAGTTATCGGAAATATATGCCTGGAGCATCGACTTTTTCGGATTGCAGAAAGATGACCACTTTTCTGTAATTTACGATGAGGAATACGTTGATACCGTGCCTGTTGGGATAGGAAAGATTTATTCGGCGATCTTTAATCATCAAAACAAAGATTATTACGCCATACATTTCGTACAGGACAGCACTCCCGGATATTTTGACGAGAACGGGGAAAGCCTTCAAAGGACATTTTTGAAAGCTCCCCTGCGCTTTAGCCGCATCTCCTCGCGCTTTAGCCACAGCCGTTTTCACCCGGTGCTGAAGTATCGAAAGCCACATTTTGGAGTCGATTATGCAGCCCCGGCCGGAACGCCTGTTTACAGCGTAGGCGATGGTGTTGTCGAAAAACTGGAATACACAGCGCAAGGCGGCAAGTCGGTCATGATTAAACACAACAGCGTTTACACAACCGGCTATTTGCACCTTTCCAACTATGCCAAAGGTATTAAAAGGGGAGCGCAGGTTAAACAGGGTCAACTTATTGGATATGTGGGAAGTACGGGATTGGCAACAGGGCCACACCTCGATTTCCGGTTTTGGAAAAATGGACATCCGGTTGACCCGCTAAAAGTAGAATCACCATCGGTTGAGCCTATTAAGAAAATTAATCGCGAGGAGTACGAGCGAATCAAGAACGAAATGATTGAGAGCCTGATAGAGGCCGATAATGAGCTTCACCGCAAATATCCTAACCGCTTGAAACCACATACCACACGGCAAGGTGTTAAGATGGATTCCATTCCGGCGATATCAAAACGATAACTCTTCCTGTCCACTGAGGTGGTCAGTGAGCGAAGTCGAAATGCTCTCGAAGTGGACATAAAACGCAAATCCGCACACTGAAATAGCCACTGAACGAAGTCGAAGTGCTCCCTTCGGGATCACTTCAACTCAGTGACTGCCACCGTAAACAATCAGTACCTCCGCAGCAATTTCCCG
>JBBISE010000062.1:9175-17154 GCA_037441445.1 Salinivirgaceae bacterium | reverse complement strand
TAATCATGCTCTTGTGTGTCGAAAAATCGGTTGTCGGCATGGGCGTTTCATGTCATTGTACGTTTTATGTTACACTTTAAGGTCGTTTAAAGCGCAAGTTAGTAACAAAAACGGCATGTTGGAATTAAGAAGGGAACAAATGCACACAAGGTACCCAAAAAAAGGCAATGGGCTACTTATACTTCCGGCTCAAAAGCTGCATCAAACGCATCCGTACTGTCAATTTCAATATCTTCGTGGTGAGGGTTGGTCAGGATGAAACTACGCCGGATGATGTTAATAAATTCATCGCGGAAAAACATAGCACCAGAAACCGTATTTTTCATAGCTACAATGGTAATTCGATGCTCGGGTATCCTCACCAAAAGAGTTTTGAACCCTTGCCACCAGCCCGTATGGTAATAAACGGGTTGTTGGTTGTAAAATACCATCCGCCATCCGTAGCCGTAATTGTGTCTTTTCCCCTGAGGAACACCATGGGGCAAAAAGGCCATCTCGAGTGTTGATTTCTTCAGGATGAGTGTATCGTAAAGAGCTTGATCCCAGAGAAAAAGGTCACGGGCTGTGGTCCAAATTCCCTTATCGCCGTAGCATCCATTCAGATAATCTTCCCGATTGTCTGCCCATCGCCGGCTGTACCCGGTCAGCATATCAGGAAAATTGTCGTTTATTCCGGGGGCAAGCAGCTCAGTTTGAAGCATTCCGGCAGGCTCAAAAACATTATCTTTGAGATAGTGATAAAATGGCTGTCCGGAAATACGCTCTACAATCAAAGACAATACAACGTACCCGGTATTAGAGTATTTAAAACGTCGCCCAGGCCGGGCATAAATAACAGGTTTTCTGGCAGAGAGAAGTGAAAGAAGAGAATCGCCTGAGATCGGTTGATATTTCGATTTAGCTACTTGATCGAGCATATAAATGTAATTAGGTAACCCCGAACGGTGACAAAGAAGATGGTGTATGGTGATGTTGGAATAAGGAAAATCGGGGATAAACTTTTGGATTGTATCATTTAAGTCCAACAAGCCTTTTTCGTAAAGTTGAAGGATGGCAACAGCGGTAAATTGTTTTGTTATTGAGGCTATTTGGTATCGTGAATGCGGGACAATGTTTGTTTCAACGCACTTTCTTTTAATGGAATTGTATTTCTCAAAAATGATGTTCCTGCCATGGCTTACCAAAAGCGCTCCTGAGAAACCATTTTGCGCCTTTTTTTGAAAAAGTTGCCCAATTTCAGCCCGAAAAAAAGGATAAAAGGAGGTATCGGGTCTTATTGGGTTATTATCGTGAATGGTAATGTCCGATTTTGCGGGTAACTCGGCCGAGTAAAAGTTTCCCAGAAGAAAAAACAATATGGCCGTGGTCACTAGAAACAAAAACTCGGTTTTCCCTTTACGCATTATCCCCCCTTCTTCTCTGAAAAATTTTTAACATTACCACTGCAAAAGTAATATTTTTTTACGAATCAACATCAGTGGCAATTTCGAACCTTTCAGAAAAAACCGGTCTCAGAGCTTTGAAATGAAGGGTTCCATAACCCGGTGATAATATCCGTGTAAGTATGCAATAGCCATTCCATAGTTTGTAACAGGGATTTCAGCTTCAATGGCAGGACGAAGGCGTGAATGAAGCTGTTTACGTGTAATCATACAGCCACCGCACTGAACAACAAGGGAATAATCGGTAATGGGCCTTTCAATTTTCGACAGGCCGGCAACGACATCATAATGAAGTTGCTTTTTAGTATATTCGTTCATCCAACGAGGAATTTTAAAACGGCCTATATCCTCGCAACTAACATGATGCGAACACGATTCAAGAATAAGAACATGGTCACCGTCTTTCAGGTTATCGATTTGAGGGGTGCCTTTCATAAATTGTTCAAAATTTCCCTTGTACCGAGCCAAGACTATGCTGTAGCCCGTTAGAGGTATATCATCAGGGACAAGGGTATCGGCGCGGTAAAAAAGCTGCGAGTCGGTAACAGCCAACCTGGGTTTTATTCCCGTTGTTTTTAAAAAATACTGAATTTCTTCGGGTTGAACAACAACGGAAATGGCATGATTGTCAAGCATATCGCGCACAGCCTGCATTTGTGGAAGTATAAGCCTTCCAGCGGGTGCTTCAGAATCAACCGGCATTATCAACAGGACAATATCGTTTTTACTGACAATATCACCAAGCAACGAAGGCATAGTGAAAACTGTTTCCGGGATATTCCGTTTAATCTCTTCGACAAGCTTAGGCAGAGCCTCCGGATTTTTATTGCTAAAAGGAATAACATTAATTCCGTATTCCTTTTTTACTGTTTCAATTAATTCCGGATCAGGTTTGGAAATATCGACCTTTGAATAAATTATAATAAAAGGAACGTCGTATTTTTCGAAGTCCTGTATTAACTTTTTTTCGGTAGCACCAAACTGATTGTCTGTCACTAACAGAAGGGCAAGATCAATTTGCGATAAAACCTGCCTTGTCCGTTGTACGCGTTTTTCACCCAAAAGGCCTTCATCATCAATACCGGCAGTATCAATAATGACTACTGGTGCAAAATCGAGAATCTCTACTGTGCGTTTCACCGGATCGGTTGTTGTCCCGGCAATGTCAGAGACAATGGCCACGTCTTGTCCGGTCAGTGTGTTAATTAACGATGATTTTCCAACATTGCGGCGTCCCAGAATTCCAATGTGGGGTTTCAGGTCTCGGTTTTTTGCGTTTGTCATATCAAATATTGGGTTTATAAAAATTTGGTTGCAATTTACAAAATTAATCGAATGTAGCTGAAACAAATAAATGCTAAAAAAGGTTTAATATAAACATGTTGGCGTGCACAAAATTTACAAACCGTTAACTTTTGTTGACTAAAGTTGCAGCCCATTAGGAAAAAGCATAGTATATTTATGCAACCCACAATGTTACGCAGAAAACAACTCAAAACTCTATAATTTAAGCCCTTATGAAAACAATTAGCGCAATTTCGAGGACAGCAAAGGCAGTTTTAATCCTGTTTTTGCTTTGCACAGTGGCTTTCCATGGATATGCACAGCCACCGCAAGACTTTGACGGAATTTATATAAACCAATATATTGAGCCCAGGGGAGGGGCTGGTCCAAGAGGTATAGAGGTTGTGTTCGTTGAAGCTGCTTTTGATGCTGCTGGTGAAGTCGATGACATTAACGGTGGTCGTTACTGGGACTTTTCAACCTTTCCACTGACGGTAAAGATTCAAAGCCAGGGAGATTTGGAGCCTTTAGAAGTTTTCACGATTAGTGAAGGCAAAATCTCTGACCGCGACGGTGCCGCGGTTTTGGTTATTGGATCGTTATCAATAAAAGATTATATGATTGATCAGGGTTTTACCAATCTGGACAGGGACACAATTACCGTGATGTACCGTGAATGTAACTTTGACTACAGTGGAAATGATTATATTGGCCTATACGTTGATTTGTCCTTACTCGACTATATTGGAACACCCGACTCATTCCCCATTGAAGAGTGGGCCGATGGTGGAGTAAGCACTGCAAATCAGAACATTCAGAAAAAAAATACCGAACTAACCCAAAACCCGTGGACATCCACAACCATTAGTGAGCAATTCGAGACTGTGGCCAAAAATGACCGGTTATATGGTTTTGGTGTTGCTGAACCGATCAATCCGGTGGACAATTCAATTGGGGTTCCTGTGACCAATCCGGCAAACAGCGCTACATCGGTTTCCGTTTCCAATGACCTGACTATAACTTTTAGTGAACCCATTTACATGACTGACGGATCGGAGATTACAGATTTGAACGTTAGCAGTCTGTTAACCTTAATGGGTGTAGCTCCCGTTGGTTTTACAGCCACAATAAATGCCGAAAAGACTGTCATTACAGTAAACCCAGACTCGGATTTAGAGCATGATACGGAATTTTTCCTGACCTTGGGAACCGTAGAGGATAGTGTTGGAAACGCATCCACTGATCTCAATGTCACCTTTAAGACTATTTCCAGCAACATCGCCGACCTGATTGATGAAAACATTCAGGATTGGACATCAAGGGCATCCTACGGAGATTACACACAAGCAATTACTGCTGGAACTGTCAACCTGACGTCGTGTATTGTTTCGCCTGGAGCTGCGGCTACAGGAACCTGTACCGCGGGTAGAGTTCAAATGCAGGGAACCAATGGAATTATTGAATTACCAACAGTATCAGGTGTAACAACCGTTTCTTTTGGTTTGGCAGCTGGTGGTGCGGGCAGATCTGTAAAACTACAGCATCTTGATGGTTCCTGGACAGATTTGACAACCTTTACCGGGATTGGCACAACGGGGGCAACCTATACTTTTGACGTCAACTTCGAAACCTCAACAACACTTCGCTTGTCAACACCCAGTGCAGCGTTGTATGTTCATGACATAAAAGTCAGTGCCGTTGATCCTGATTCTGATCCTCCGGTGGCTACCTTCAGCCCGTCCAACGGATCGCTTGATGTGGCTGTAGCCACAAATCCAACTATTAATTTCGATTCCCGGGTAAAAAAAACCGACAATACCGAACTCCTAGATGCCGATTTGGCAACCCTGATAACCTTCACAAGAGGTGCCGTGAGCGTTCCTTTTTCCGCAACGATAAACGCAGCCAAAGATGCAATTACGATTGTTCCTTCAAGCAACCTACTGGAAAAGACTAATTATACCCTTACCATTGGTGCACTTAAAGACGCTGCTGGAAACCAGAGTACAGATCAAACCACCTCTTTTACAACCGAAGACAACACCGCACCTGAATTGTCCTTTTCTCCTGTAAATGGCTCCACTGACGTTTTACAAAATGTCATTGTCACAATTGCGAGCAATGAAGCTCTGAACAAGATAGACGGTTCTGCCATTGAAGATGTTGATTTGACTTCCCTTCTTACATTTAAAGACGACGAAGACAATAATATCGCTTTTACGGCAATTATTAAACCAGGTAAAACCCTGATTGAAATTTCCCCGGACGCCGAACTTCCTCACAGCAAATCGTTTACGGTTACTTTAAGTCCGGTAGCAGACGCTTCACTCAACGCCACAACTGAACAAAGCACAACATTCCAAACACCCTACCCTCCGGTATTGACATTCAATCCTGAAAATGAAACGTATAATGTGTCAATTCATGTCAAGCCAACCATCACTTTCGATAAAGCTATCAGAAAAACAGATGGTTCAGAGTTAACCGATCTGGACTTGCAAACCCTTCTTTCATTTAAAGACGAAAACAACTTGGACGTAGTTTATTCAGCTACCATTAATGCAGAAAAAACAATGATTGAAGTTGTTCCTGGCTCAGCGTTAACAAGGAACTTTCTTTACTCTCTGTCAATTAACTCCGTTGAAGATGAAAATGGCCGGGAAACAGATCCCGCTACAATACAGTTTGTAACAGAAGATAGCGTGCAAACCACGGGTTTCGATGAGACTGGTAACTGGATTGGAACTGACGTAATAAATTGGGGAAACTGCGAATATGACGATTCGGAAAACGGAATATATTTCTACGGAACACAGGTTCGTCGTTCTGGTACATTTACTTCTTCGGCCCCCTATGCCATGAACCTACGAGGATCGAATATAATTACCACCCCAAAAATACGCGCGGTTATCCAGTCTGGTGGCGTTGGAAACTTCAGCTTTCAGGTTAGACGTTCAAGTACTACTGCCGGTCTTAGAGCTCAAGTGCGGTACTCGACCGACAATGGATCAACATGGACAACTTTTACTGACGAAATTAACCTTGTTTTTCTTTCCACTGACAATTGGTACACCTATTCAAACACAATCAATAGCACCAACAACAATATCATGATAGAGATAGTGCAAGTAAACTTCAACAACGCATACGCGCTCTATATTGATGATTTTGAGTTCAGTCCTGGCATTTCGGGAACAACCGCGCATTCCATTATAATTGCTCCTCCTGTTGGCGGAACAGCCACAATTACAACCACCCCTGCAGGAAGCGCTTTCTATAAGGATTTAATTACCATACAAGTTTCGGATATTGCCGGAACATTCAGTGATTTAAGAATGGAGGCCCTAAAACAAGACCTTACTAATATCCCCGTAACCACGGTAGTTGCAGAGCAGGAATACACCTTTAGAATGTCGGCGGAAGATGCAACGGTTTCACTCAAATTTTTAAATGGTATAAACCTGGCTGCCGTTGTTGGAGGAACTGCTGATGTGTCCACGGACAAAACGTTGGCCTTTGTCGGAGAAACCGTAACCATTAACATATCCAATATAGAAGCAGGAAAGAGAGTGCAGTCTGTAATAGTAATGGATGCAGAATCAGGAAATGTCAGTGTTACTGAAAATACCTACAGCCAGAAATATTCCTTTACCATGCCCGATAAAGGGGTTACAGTTACTGTTACTGTCATTAATTTCTACACATTAACCTACACCGCCGGAGCAAACGGTTCCATTACAGGAACGTTGGTGCAGACTGTTAACCACGGATCAGACGGAACCGAAGTTACAGCAGTTCCTGCTGCCAACTACCACTTTGTGAACTGGAGCGATGGAAGCACCGCAAACCCACGTACCGACACGAACGTTACCGGAGACATTACCGTTACCGCAAACTTTGCCATTGACACCTACACCATTACGGCAATCGCAAACCCAATTGGTTCAGGGAGTGTAACCGGATTAGGAACAGGGGTTTTCGAACATGACACTCAGGTGAATTTAACGGCTATTCCTTCGGAAAACTATGTATTCTCGGCTTGGAAGGAAGGAACCGAAACAGTATCAACCAATGCAGTCTATAGTTTCACCGCTACGGCGAACAGAGATTTGGTTGCCCAATTCGAACTGAAACAGTACCTAATTACTTTGGAGGCAAATCCGGAGAACGGAGGTACCGTGAATTTTGCTTCGCAACTTTTTACACACGGAACCGAAGTAACCATAATCGCAACACCCAACAGTGAAGATTTTTACTTGTTTGTTGATTGGTCAGAAAATGGAGAAACAGTCGAAGGAGCTGGCGCAACATACACCTTTACAGCCCTGTCGGACAGGAGTTTTATTGCCAACTTTGCCCTGGAAAATCAACACAATGTATCACTGAGCCGTAACCCCATTGCAGGAGGAACAGTTACAGGTGGAGGAAGTTTCTTTGCCGGCGAAGAAGTTACCATCGGGGCAACAGCCAACACCGGATATACTTTCGCAGGATGGACAGGATATACTGTAACAACACAGAATCCTTACACATTCACCATGCCCGATGAGGCCGTAAACTTCACCGCAAATTTCCAACGGATATCGTACACCATTGCAGCTTCTGCCGGAACTGGCGGGTCTATTTCTCCGGAAGGAAATGTTACTGTTTTCCATGGCGACAATCAGCTGTTCACAATAACACCAGAAATCGGTTATTCCATTACCGATGTTATTGTTGATGGAGAAAGCCAAGGGGTTTTAACCGAATACGAATTTGTTGGCGTTGTAGAAAACCATGTGATTTCGGCTCAATTTGCCTTGAACACCTATTTGGTTTCAGCAATGGCAAATCCTGAAAATGGTGGAAGCATTCAAGGTATGGATGATGGATTATTCGAGCACGGAGAATCGGTAGAACTCGTTGCCATTCCGGCTACTGGTTATTCATTCGTTAACTGGACGGAAGGAACAGAAATAGTTTCAGAAAACACAAACTATTCATTTACTGCTACTTCAAACAGAGTTTTAACAGCGAATTTCGCAACTATTGATTACATTGTAGATGCCGTTGTCAACCCCGTTGGCGCCGGAACCGTTGAAGGTACAGGCGTTTACAACTTCGGCGATGCCGTTACCCTGACTGCTTCGGCAAACACAGGATACCAGTTTGTGAACTGGACGGACAGCGAAAACCAGGTGTTGGGAACGGAAATTACATACGCGTTCAACATGCCTGCCGAGAATGTAACCGTCAATGCAAACTTCGAAATTA
>JBBISE010000062.1:0-9075 GCA_037441445.1 Salinivirgaceae bacterium | reverse complement strand
TACGCGTTCAACATGCCTGCCGAGAATGTAACCGTCAATGCAAACTTCGAAATTATTGGTTACACCGTGGCTGCCGTTGTCAACCCCGTTGGCGCCGGAACCGTTGAAGGTACAGGCGTTTACAACTTCGGCGATGCCGTTACCCTGACTGCTTCGGCAAACACAGGATACCAGTTTGTGAACTGGACGGACAGCGAAAACCAGGTGTTGGGAACCGAACTTACCTACGCATTCAGTATGCCTGCCGGAGATGTGACTGTGAATGCAATCTTCGAGTTAATTAATGAATTTACGGTAACATTCAATCTGACCCACGCAGGTTCTCCTGTTCAGGGTGCCAACATAACTTTTGACGAACAAGAGCTTGTGACGGATGAGAATGGTGCAGCCTCTTTCATCCTTGCCAATGGCACGTATGATTATCTGATTACAAAAGAAGGCTACGAAGATGCACAAGGACAAGTGGTTGTTGATGGATCTGACAAACTGGTTGAAATAGAAATGATATCCGGAATTTCCAGCGAAGGGCTAATTTCAATTATGGTTTATCCGAACCCTGCCCAGGAACAAATAAACCTTGTACGAAGCCACACTCAGCCTGTGACATTGGAAATGTACACCGACAATGGAAAGCTTGTCCGCACCGAATCATGGACAACCAAAGAGCTGAAACTGAATATTCAGGAGCTTAAATCGGGATTGTACATGATACAGATATCGGATAACGGTACTGTTAAAACCCTGAAGTTTATCAAACAATAAACACCATAAAAGTAAAAGCCCCCTCGATTTCTCCAGGGGGCTTTTTTCTTTTGTTCCGCGTTCTGCTATTCTTGTTCGCACAATTCCAGCCAATATTCCAAAGCCCTTCGCGTGTGAGGAATGACAATGGTTCCACCAACAAGGTTGGAAACGCCAAAAATCTCCATCACTTCATCGGTAGTGACGCCAAGTTTGTGGCACTGTTCAAGATGATATTTGATGCAATCGTCGCAACGAAGAACCATGGAGGTTGCAAGGCCAAGCATTTCTTTAACTTTAGAAGACAGGGCTCCTTCCTGATATGTTAAGGTGTCGAGACTGTAGATCCGCTTAATGACCTTATTGTCTGTGGCCAATAGTTTTTCGTTCATTTTTTCGCGGTAAGCACGGAAATTGTTTATCAAGTCGCTCATATTGATATTTTTAAGGTTCTACAATACGGGTTGTCCTAAAAGTGTTGCTGATGAGGCAGAATGGATTTTAACCATCACAAAATCGCCCTTTTTATACCCGTTATCGGGGAACACCACCACTTTGTTTTGGGAAGTCCTCCCAAAAACATCCCGGTCTGATTTTTTTGATTTTCCTTCCACCAGCACCTCAAAAGTTTTTCCAACATCAGCCTGGTTTTTTTCTTTAGAGATTTCGTTCTGAAGGTTAATTATTTTGGTCAGGCGTTTTACTTTTTCCTCTTCAGAAACATCATCGGGAAGGCTTTTGGCCGCGAAGGTGCCTGGGCGTTCGCTGTATTTAAACATGAAGGCAGCATCGTAACCTACTTCGCACATAAGGCTGAGGGTTTGATTGAAATCCTCTTCGGTTTCTCCCGAGAAGCCACAAAAGATATCGCTTGTTAAACCGCAGTCGGGAACTATCTCCCGGATTTTTTGAATCCGTTCCAAATAGTACTCCCGTGTATATTTTCGGTTCATCCGTTCCAGGACGCGGTTGCTGCCAGCCTGAACGGGAAGGTGAATATGCTTGCAAACATTGTCGTACCGAGCAATGATGTAGAGCAACTCGTCCGAAATATCTTTTGGGTGCGAAGTAGTAAACCTGACCCTCATTTTTCTATCAACCTGCGCCACCATTTCTACCAAACGGGGGAAACTTATTTCCGACAAACCGTCAGCCCATTTGTAACTGTTCACGTTTTGTCCTAATAGGGTAACCTCGCGATAACCGCGTCTTGACAAATCGCTGATTTCGTTCAGAATGTCCTTAGGATCGCGGCTACGCTCCCGACCACGTGTGTAGGGAACAATGCAATAGGTGCAAAAATTATTGCATCCTCGCATAATGCTAACGAAGCCACTGATAGTTTCATGATCGACCCTTTCGGGTGAAATGCCGGAATACGTTTCAACATTGTTTTGGTCGATATTAATGCTTTTAGCGCCAGTTTGTGCTTTGTCTAACAGCATAGGCAAATCGCGATAGGAATCGGGTCCGGCAACAATATCAACAGCCTCGTGTTCTGACAGTTCGTTTCCAATTCTTTCCGCCATACAGCCGATTACCCCAACCAAAAGATTGCGTTTGCGCCGTTTCATACCCCGAAAGAAATCCAACCGGTTCCAAACGCGTTGTTCAGCATTATCACGGACGCTGCATGTATTTATAAGTACCAGATTGGCAGCCTCAACATCCGTGCAAAGTTCGAAACCTTGTGTTGCAAGAATACCGGCAACCACTTCGCTATCAGCAATATTCATCTGGCAACCGTAAGTTTCAATAAAGAGTAGAGGCTTTTGTATTTGAAATTTCATTTTATTCCTTTTTAGGTTGCAAAATTAGCGAAATTTATTGGGGTTATGAAAGTTGGGAATATTGGTTTTGTCGTACCTGTTGTTTATTCAAAAACCTCTTCGTGTCATGATCAAAACGAATAATTGAATTTATTCGAAGATGCATGAAAGCAGCAATCCCAATTAATCAACTGCGTTTTAAATGCCTTTCAAAATAAGCTTTGTATTCCTCCGGTGTATTGATATTCAACAATATCCTTTCGTCATTTACCTCGATTCTGTGTTGTTGGAATTGCTTTAAAAGGTCCTTGAAATTGGTATCTTCCTGTGGAAAATCGAGTAATTTGGGTGCAGTATCGGGCGAAATCAGAACAGGATGTCCTCCTTTTGATTTATACGCAGGAATAGCCAAATCATATCCGTGCAATCCCTGAAGCAATGTTTGCAGAATGGTGCCGGATAGAAAAGGAGCATCGCAATTTTGCAGAAAAACAGGTTGAGAATTACCCAACAGGTTCAATCCCAATCTTATGGAACCAAAACGCCCATTCCCGGGTTTTTTGTTTACAATAACAGTTGCCTTTTTACGCAAATCATGAAAACCGGATTTAAGCATTGACACCCCTTCGCTGTTTACAATAATTACAACATTTTCTATTTCAAGCGCATAGAATCCTTCAACGAGATACTCAAGGAAGGTTATTCCTGTGTTGGTTTTCAGAAAAGGCTTCATGTAGCCCATTCTTTCTGAAAAACCGGCGGCAAGAATCAGGGCTGCGCACTTTTTTAGTTCGTCCACTCAGCAAGATGGTTTGGTTCTGAAATACAATTCGTGCAAAGGAATCTATAAATTATCGCCTTGTACATTTGGGCAACGTATAGTTTTCGGAAAAATGGCCACACTCAACACAAATCTGCGGATCGCAACAGGTCATACAAACACGTTTGAATGACACGAAGTTTTCCAAGTTGATTTGGGATGATAGAAAATCACTTTTCATTGGCTCGGGGCGAAGTAAATCGGTCGTTAGGTACTTTTTGTTGTCATCACTGAAAACAGTAACGATTACAGCATCTTTGCCCAATTTTTCCTGCGCAATTAAAGCCCCAAGAAAATTTGCCCCCGACGAAATACCAACACCCAGCCCAAGCTCGGCTGACAGTTTCTGGGCCATGATTATGGCGTCGCCATCATCAACGCTAATCACTTCGTCCAACGAACCTAACTCGCAAATGGAAGGAATAAACTCGTCCGAAATTCCTTGAATCCGGTGTTTCCCATCCTTATGTCCGGTTGACAAGGTTGGCGAGTTGGCTGGTTCCAACGGAAATATTTTTACATTTGGATTTTGTTGCTTTAAATATTTTCCAACCCCCATAACTGTGCCACCAGTCCCAACCCCGGCCACGAAAGCATCGGGCATCAGGTTTCGGAAGCGAAACTGCCACCAGATTTCGGGTCCGGTAGTCAGAAAGTGCGCCTCGGGATTATGCGTATTTGAAAACTGGTGTGGAAGAAACCCGTTTGTGTCCTGGGCTGCCTTGTCGGCCATGGCAATGCTTCCCAGAAATCCGCCTTCTTCTTTGCTCACCAGTCGTACGTTGGCTCCCGGTGCCCGTATAATATTCTTTCGCTCGTCGCTCATCCAGTCGGGCATAAAAATGTTGACCTTATGTCCCAACGCCCGACCGATAGCCGCTATGGAGATTCCAGTATTGCCGCTGGTGGCCTCGAAAAGTTCCATTCCCGGTTTTAGTGTGCCGTTTTCCATGGCCTTTGACAAAATATGATAGGCCATCCTATCCTTAATGCTTCCGGTCATGTTAAGGTTTTCGGCTTTGGCGTAAATTTTCCGTTTTTCATCTTTAAACGTGAATGAAATCTCGAGTAGTGGTGTATTTCCCACCATCCCGGCAAGCGATTTAATGAGTTTGAATTTTTGTTCCATTTGAATTAGTTAACAGGTTTATAGCGGATAATTGAATCTTTAATTCGTTCATGGGCAAAAATAGGAAATATTCTTGCTCTTGCTTGATTAAATCCAACATATTTTGTCCAGAATTGTTTCTCCTTAAATTCCAAGTTATGATACCCGATTTTTTGAATATATTTTCGTTGGCATTTATTGATATTCTGAACGATATGTCATTTTACCTGCTTGTTGGTTTTCTACTGGCAGGAATTCTGCATGTATTAATGCCCAAAAGTTTTGCCCAAAAACACCTTGGTGGCTCATCGCTCCTTTCAAGCATTAAAGCTGCGGCCATTGGCGTGCCCCTGCCCTTATGTTCATGCGGGGTAATTCCTACAGGTTTGTCTTTTTTTAAATCCGGGGCATCAAAAGTTTCCACGGTTTCCTTTCTCATATCCACACCACAAACAGGTGTTGATTCAATTCTTCTGACCGGCGCCATGATTGGATGGCCTTTTGCCCTTTTCAGGGCTTTTATAGCATTTATTACAGGAGTCTTAGGCGGATTAATAACCTCTTTATTGGGAAGAGAGAATGATAGCCCTGTTATAGAACCAACAGCCGGACATAGACTGCGGTTCTCCGCCTCTTTCCGTACGATTTTCGCGTATTCTTTTGGCGAGTTTATGTTTGGCATGGCGCACTACCTTCTTTTGGGAACCCTTATTGCTGCTTTTATTGGTGCACTTATTCCTGATAACTATTTCGAAACATTGCAGGGAAACGTATTTCTGACATACGCCATGGTGCTGATAGCATCCATTCCGCTGTATATTTGTGCAACGTCTTCCGTTCCCATAGCTGCCATGTTGATATTAAAGGGACTCTCGCCCGGAGCTGCTCTGATTTTCTTAATGGCAGGACCGGCAACCAATGCAGCAACCATTACGGTTTTGTTGTCCACCCTGGGTCGTAAAACGACCTTGATTTACATTGGTTCTATTATTCTCTTTTCGCTCCTGTTTGCTGCTATTTTGGATTTTCTGGTGCCAGCCGGCTGGTTGCCCGTTATTTCGCACCATGTTCATCACCATTATTCACTATTGCCGGAGTGGCTAGTCTATTCCTCTTCAATTCTGCTGTCCGGGTTATTTGTGTACCATGTAACAAGACGTTACCTGTATGGATTGACAAGAAAAATTAAACACCAAAAGCCACGGGTAACGCGTTCTGTAACCTTGTCGGTGTCGGGTATGAACTGCAACAATTGTAAAATGAAGGTCGAACGCGAGCTTATGAAGCTCGATGGCGTTGAGCAGGTTTTGGCAAACCCAAGAGAAAACAAAGTATTGGTGAATGGCTTCAACCTCGAAAACGAAAGGCTCAAAAAAAGAATCGAGGAAATTGGTTACCAGTGCAACAGCTAAATCGGGTTCAACCCGCCCCATTGCGTTTAGGAAACGTTTCGAAAAGTGCGATCTTTTCCGAAAATCAGTGCATGTCCCACACTTCAACCACAGCAATTTCGGAATTTTGAATTGCTTTTACCTGAATTGTTCCCTGGTTTTCTTTTCCATCGAAAATAGCTACGTCCTTTGTATTAAGGCGCTTGCCAAACAATTCGAACGAACCGGAATAGGTGTACAACAACAATGATCTTGCATTTCGATTAAACTCCAAAGACTTGATATCACCAGCCTTGCAGCTGAAACCACGAATTTGCCCATCAAGGAAATCCGCTGTCATAAGGTTGAAATCGGTGGCAAGCCCAACGGAGTGCGTATCCCAATCGCCCATAAAGCTATCGGTATCAAATTTCTTTAGTCTTTTGGAATATTTACCTTCGTGGGTTAGTTCAATCTCGCCATCCAGCACCATGATTTTCCGCCTGATACCCGGTAATTTTGTAAAGGTTGAATCGGGCGCCTCGATGGTGGCCGTGCTTACGCGGAAAAGAAAATTTCGTTCTTTGTACAACGCATTCTCGGGGAAAATGTACAATTCGGTGGTAGTACCGCCTTGCCACATGGCAGTTTTCAGGGTGCTTGCCGGGATTATTCTCATACTATAGGTTCTAACGCCATTTACGGCCTTTACGCATAAATTGGTGAAATTTAATGATGTTGGCATGTTTTCCAAAAACATACAAAACATCGTCGGGTTCAATTTTCTGATCCGGAGACAGGTTTGTAAAATATCGTGTCTCGCGGCGGATTGCCAGAATGGTAATGCCATATTCGGGCCTGACTGCCAAATCGGAAATGGTTTTACCTATTACTTCAGAGTATTCAGAATGCACTTTAAGGCTTACAATGTCCATTTCAGGAATACTTAGTGGGTATGTCCCGTTGTTGACCGTGGCCTTTTGTTCACAAAACAGTTCATAGTTTTGCGATCGGATACACTCCACAAACTCCGAAATGTCGGTGCGCGGAACCAAATATTTCCGCAGAACGCTGGTGAAAATTTCAATGGAGGTTTCAAATTCTTCGGGAATAACCTCATCAGCACCAATTTTCAGGTTTTCGTCAATCTCATTCGTATATTTGGTTCGAACTATAATGTAGGAAAGTTCGGAAAAATGGCGGATAGTCGAAACAATGACCCGGGTAATGTCGGGATCCGAAATAGCAATAACAACCACCCTTGCTTTGCTGATATTTACATGTTGAAGAATTACATCGCTACTGCCATCGCCAAAAACAACCGGTTCGTTGCTTCTTTTTAAGTCGTCAACTATGGTGGGATCGATTTCAATAATAACATACTCAATTCCTGCAAATTTGGCAGCACGTGCCACGTTCCGGCCATTAAGTCCATACCCAATAATAACAACGTGGTCGTTGAACCCTAGATCTTCCTTCGGCTTCTTATGCCGAATTTGTTTGATAGAGTTTAGACGGTGACGCACGCGCGATGGGAGTGGCACCTTCAACAAGGAATCAACAATTCCCGGGGCGAAAGTCAGGATAAACGGTGTTGCAGCCATGGACAGGACGGACACGGAAAGAAAATATTGGTACGTTTCCAGGCTTAACAATTGGTAAGTAATGCCAATGCCGGCCAACATGAAGGAAAATTCGCCTATCTGAAATAGGTTGAGCGCAGTGTTATAGATGGTTCTTTGTTGGTACCGGACAACAAACACAGCAACCGACGTGATTACAATTTTCAGAACCGCAGCCGCAATCGCCAGGGCAACAATTAGTAAAAAATTGCTGATAAAGAACTGGATATCGAGCAGCATTCCAACCGAGACAAAGAAAAAGCTGATGAAAATCTCCCTAAACGGCAGAATGTTGGCTGTGGCATGATGACTGTAATCCGATTCCGATATTATAAGTCCGGCGAAAAATGCCCCCAAAGCTAAAGAAAGACCAATGGAAGCTGTCAGCCACGCAGTGGCAAAGCAAGCCACGACAATGGTCAGAATGAATAGTTCTTTGTTTTTTGTTCGGACAACACGGTTTAAAATGTAAGGCATAATGTAGCGCGACAAAATGACCACCACTACAATAACTATGACAACTTTAACCGAAAGGGCAAGTATGGTTTTACCTATGTTATCCATTTGTCCGGCCAACAGTGGAACCGTCAACATCATGGGAACCACCATGAGATCCTGAAAAATAAGAAGGGCAACGGAAACCCTTCCGTGCGGCGACATAATCAATCCCCGTTCCTGTAAAATTTTCAAAACAATGGCCGTGCTGCTCAGCGATACCAAAAAACCGACAAAAACCGCCTCGGGAACAGACAGTCCAAAACCCGGCACTATCAGTGTAGTTGCAGCAATGGTTAAACCAACCTGAAGAAAACCGCCCAGGAATACCGTGCGTTTTATGGAGGAGAGTGATTTTAGAGAGAATTCAATACCAATAATGAACAAAAGAAAAATGATACCAATCTCAGACAACAGTTCTACCTCGTGCGTAGCTTTAACAAGGCTAAAACCATGTGGGCCGGCAATTAAACCTGTTAATAGTAACCCCAGGATTGAGGGCAATTTCAGTCGTTGAAAAAGCAAAATGGTAATTACTGAAATTCCGAGTATTACTACTATGTCCTGCAATAAAGGAAAGTCAATCATTTATCGGATTTTGACTGCAAAATAGTAAAAAAGATCGAAAAATCGAAACCGGGCAGAAGATAAGTTTATTACTATCTTGATTATCAACACCAGGCAAAAACAACAAGAATCGGATTGAACTTCAAACGGCCAGGGGGCAAGGCCGGTAACTTAACTTTCATATTGTTGTGCTCAAACAATACCGTAATACATTACTTGGGCAGAATCCCAGCCACAAAGGAGCGGAATTCAAGCGTAAGTTTCTTTGAAGAATATCCATTGGGATTATTACGCCCCTTTAGGGCTTAAGTTTTCCGGACTCGCCGCAAGGGGCTGTCTAAAAAGTTCCCGGTTTGTCATCGCGAATGCAACATAGTAATCTATTTTACTTGATAATCAGAAGTTTACATCGTCGTTCCTTCTTGCAATGACGTGCTTTTTGGACTTTTTAGACACCCTCTGATGATAATGCCCCTTTGGGGCTATGACCTTTGTCTGTGTTTTGGTTGAGGGCCTTGGACCAGGGGACTTAACCCAACTTGCAACTACCCGTCGTCAAATTCCCGAAAATAGGGGGCTTCGT
>JBBISE010000061.1:5730-17380 GCA_037441445.1 Salinivirgaceae bacterium | reverse complement strand
TTTTTTTTAACAAAAAAAAAGGACTGTCTAGTCTTTTTAGACAGCCCCTTTTTTTATGCCATTAATTTCGTATGTTTGTATAGGTAGAAAAAGAAATTCAGCCCTATGCAACACAACCCAGGTAATTACGCCGTATTCGGGAATCCCATTTTACACAGCAAAAGCCCACAGATATTTAATTCCGCTTTCCAATCGGAACAAATAAATGCGCATTATACCCGCATTCATGCTGAAACGGCGCAGGAAATCGGGAAATTAATGCATGGCCTTGAGCTTGAAGGAGCCAATATTACAACGCCGTTCAAGGAAACCATAATGCCCTATTTGTCTGAAATAGAGCAAGATGCCCAGATAATTGGTGGCGTAAACACTCTTATTCGTACCTGCAAAGGATTACAAGGCTTCAACACGGATTGGATTGGTGTTGTTAGTTCCATTGCAGAAACCGGAAACAAGATTTCGGGCCAACGGTGTCTGGTTGTTGGTTGTGGTCCGGCTGGCCGTGCTGCCGCCTATGGGTTGACGGCTAAAGGCGGAAATGTTACGCTGATAAACCGAACCCATGAGAAAGCCCTGCAATTTGCTTCAAAAATAATATGCCAGGTCACGAAAATAGAGAATCTGGCCAAAAGCCTGCCTGGGTTCGACATAATTGTCTCCTCTACCCTACCCGATGCCAATCCTTTGCAGGGCCTTCGATTGAACCAGAACACCCTTGTTTTGGATGCAAACTACCGTCCTTCGGTGTTTAGAAACATGGCTTTGGAACAAGGTTGCCGTGTAATTTCGGGCAAACGTTGGTTGCTGTTTCAGGCGCAGGCTGCGCTACACTTGTTTACAGGCAAAACCGTTGAAATAAATATCCTTGAGCGACAGCTCAACTCCCAACCAGTAAAGGAAAAGCTGAAAATAGGGGTATTTCGTGAGCATTTGGAACCCGATGCTTTTTCGGATTTGGATTTTATTGTTTCTGCCAGTCAAGCGGACAATACGGCGGTTAAAAACATCATTGAGGAAGAAATTCGTTTAGCATTCCAATAGAATAAGGAAAAGAATATGAACCAGTTCGGGCAGAAATTCAGACTTTCGATTTTTGGCGAATCACACGGAGAAGCCATTGGAATTACCATTGACGGGGTCAAAGCTGGTATTCCCTTAACCGTTCAGGACTTTGCCGCTGATATCCAGCGCCGCAAACCCGGGGCTTTGGGCACAACAACTCGTACTGAGGATGATATTCCTGTCTTGTTAACCGGTATTTATAACGGATTGACAACCGGAGCGCCCTTGACCCTTTTGTTTAAAAACCAGAATACGATATCGCAGGATTACAAGGCATTCCAAGATATTCCCCGTCCCGGACACGCCGATTTTACAGCCCACGCCAAATTTCAAGGCTTTAACGATCCCCGTGGCGGAGGGCACTTTTCGGGTCGATTGACACTTTGCCTCGTTGCAGCTGGGGTTGTGGCAAAAAAAATACTGGAAACTACTTCCATGGAAGCCAAAGTGTTGTCGGTAGGAGGACGGACTGATATTGAAAAAGCCATAACCGAAGCCACGAATCAAGGCGATTCGGTGGGTGGAGTTGTTGAATGTAGGGCGCAGAACATTCCGGTGGGTCTGGGTGAGCCGTTTTTTAATTCGGTTGAATCGGTAATCAGCCACCTGGCTTTCTCAATTCCGGCCATTAAAGGAATAGAGTTTGGGGCGGGTTTTGGCGCGGCATCCATGAGAGGCTCGGAACACAATGATTTTTTTGTAGATGCCACCGGAAAAACAGCAACCAACCATGCCGGAGGAATCCTTGGTGGAATAACCAATGGCAACGAACTGGTTTTCAGGGTAGCCGTGAAACCCACTTCCAGCATCAGCCACCAGCAGAAAACCTTCAATTTCACGGAAAAGAAAGCCGAGAATCTGACCATAACCGGACGTCATGATAGTTGCATTGCATTAAGGGTTCCGGTTGTCCTTGAGGCAATTACGGCTATTGCGTTGGTGGATTTAATGCAATAGAGAGAATAAAGTAACACATATTAACTTTTCGGACTTAAGAAGTATGGCAAAAAGAAAAATCGAAAAAACCGACAGAATCAGTTACTCCGATCAGATAGTGATTGGTATTGGAGCATCAGCCGGCGGCCTCGAGGCTCTTCAGGATTTTTTTAAAACCATGCCGGTCGAAACCGGACTTGCTTTTGTTGTTGTTCAACACCTGTCACCCGACTATAAAAGCCTGATGGACGAATTGTTGGCACGTTACACCAAAATCCCCATTCAAATTGTATCGGATGGAATGGAAATAAAGCCAAACAACATCTATTTGATACCTCCACGCAAGAACCTCCCGGTGTTTCACGATAAACTGCTTTTAGAGGAGTACAATCCCAAAAAGGGGCTTAACCTGCCCATTGATATCTTTTTCCGTTCGTTGGCAAACGATAAAGGTAAAAATGCCGTTGGGGTCATCCTGTCGGGTACAGGTAGCGATGGAACGCTGGGAGTACGTGCCATTAAGGAAGCCGGCGGTATGATTATGGTACAGGACGAAGAAAGCGCCAAATTCGATGGCATGCCCCGGAGTTCCATTGCCACCGGTTTGGTTGATTATATACTGCAACCGGCCAAAATGCCCGAAGCCCTTCTCGACTACGTTCAGCACCCGTTTGTTCGAAAGCCAAAAGCACCCGAACATTTGCGCGACAAAGATCTTGACACGCTGACAAAAATAACGCTTATCCTGCGGGACTATTCCGGTATTGACTTCTCCTATTACAAAGAAAACACCGTTATCCGAAGGCTGGAACGAAGGGTCAGCATCAACCGGTTTAACACGTTGGAAGAATATCTGGAATTTCTCTCCGAATCGGACAAAGAGAAGGACATTTTGTACCGTGAAATGTTGATTGGTGTAACCCGCTTTTTTCGCGATAAAGAGGCCTTTGACAGCCTTGAAAAGAGCATTTTGCCACGGATTGACTATTGTAGTCCGCGTTTGGTCCGTGGGTTGTTCCACCGGCGAAAAGGTCTATTCTCTGGCCATGATGTTGGTCGATTATATTGAGAAGAACAAACTGGATTGTGAGCTTATGATTTTTGCCACCGATATTGATCGTCGCTCACTGGACATTGCCGGACAAGGATTTTACCCCGACAGCATTGTTTCGGATATTGACCCCGTTGTGCTTTCGCGGCATTTTATAAGGAAAGAAAACGGGTATCAGATAAACGAAAACATACGTAAAGTGGTTGTGTTTGCCACCCATAACCTGCTGAAAGATCCCCCGTTTTCAAAACTCGATCTCCTGATTTGCCGAAACCTGTTTATATATTTCAAGGCCGAAATTCAACAACGTATTTTGTCCATGTTCTATTACGCGCTGAATGCCAACGGTTTTCTATTCATGGGCAGTAGCGAAACCATTGGGGACATGAGCGAGGCATACGTCTCCATTGACGCAAAATGGAAAATATACTCGTTAAAAGAGGGATACAGACCCCCTTTAATTAAAGATTTGCCTTTGCCCCGCTCCTACTCTTCGCAGGAAAACGAGGCACAGTTCGTTATGCGCACGCGTCTGAGAACCGGGCCAAAAATTGATAAACTTCTTGATTCAACCGTGGCAGCATTTATGCCCCCATCCATAATTGTGGACGAGAATAATTATGTCATTCACGTAATAAACAACGTAAATGACTACATTCAACTGCCATCAGGACGTTTCTCACAAAACATCTTGCATATTTAAAAAAACGACCTAGCTTTGTATGTTAACAATCTTATCAGAAAACTGCACAAGGAAAACCGCACAGTTACATTTGAAAACATCACTGATATAGAGGGACTTGAAAACCAAACCATTAGTCTCGAGGGAAGGTTGATTAGTGTTGATAAGGCCAATTATTACATCATTACTTTCCGATCGGTTGAAACAGCAAAACCAAACAAGAAAAAAGCGGCCAATGTTATTGATGTACACTCGGAAGTAAACAGCCGTGTTGTTGAACTTGAAAAGGAGCTGCAAACGTCACGTGAAAACCTGCAGGCCACGGTTGAGGAACTGGAACCTCCAATGAGGAACTCCAATCAAGCAACGAGGAACTAATAGCTTCGAACGAGGAACTGCAAAGTACCAACGAAGAATTACAGTCAGTAAATGAGGAGCTTTACACCGTAAATTCCGAATACCAAACCAAAATTGAAGAACTCACACGACTGAACAATAATCTGGACAACCTACTGAAAAACAACGAAATAGACGCACTTTATTTGGACAGGAAGCTGTGCAATAGAAAATTAACACCTGTGGTTACACAGATAACAAACATTATTCAGTCCGATATTGGCCGCCCCATTTCGCACATTGCCTTTAAGACCAATATAAACGACTTCCACAAGGATATCCTCAACGTGGTTGAAACCTTGCAGCCTATTGACCGTGAAATAGCAACCAAAGATGGCAGAGATTGGCAAACCAGGCTAAGACCCTATAGAACTGAATATAACTCCGTTGAGGGGTTTTAATTACCTTTGTTGATGTTACCCGGCTAAAGAATACCGAGAAGAAGATGATTTTTGCCAATCAACACCTCCAGTCGGCGCTAACCATAGGGAAAATGGCCTGGTGGGAATGGGACCTGATTACCAACCACGTTCAGTTCGACGATAAAAAAGCCACCATGCTTGGTTACACCCTCCAGGAATTTCCGAAAGACGTTTACGAAATTTGTAACTTAATCCATCCCGATGATTATGAGCTAACCATGCAAATAATGCGGGATCACTTAACAGGAAAAACAGAACAGTGGGAAGCCACCTATCGCATTCGTAGAAAAGATGGAAGCTATTCCTGGTACTACGATTGCGGAAAAGCAAGCGATTTTTCGGAAAACGGTAAACCATCGAAGGTTATGGGGGTGGTTATTGATGTCAGCCGTTTGAAGGAAGTGGAAAAAGAACTTCAGTTTAACAAAAACATATTGTTGAAAGTTCTCGATAACAGCCCCTTGGGAAAAACCATGGTCGATGCGAATGGTCTTATAACCAACGCCAACAAACCGGCGGAGAAAATTTTTGGAATCACGCAGTGCGAAATTTTAGAAAGAAATTACGATGCTTCGCAATGGAAAATTTCCGATTTGGTTGGAAATCCCATTCCAGTAGAAAACCTTCCCTTTAACCTGATAAAATAGAACCATAAACCCGTTGTCGATTATCGCCATTTTATTGAAGTGCCTGGAAATAAGAAGATATTATTGTCAATAAATGGTTCGCCTATTGTGAACGACAACGGACAATTCGAAGGAGCTGTTTTTTCTATAGGTGTGATTGAATAAAAACAAAAGCCATGCAACTGCCAAAAGCCAATCTCGATGCCCTCAAAACCCGTATTGCCGAAATGCTGCAATCCGGTAAGGAAGGATATGGTTTTCCCGATGAAAAAATCCTTGGGGACATAATCACCACGGTTATAGGGGAATACAAAAGTGTTTCAGAAGACCAACAATTAGAGCAAAAGCTGCAAGAAAATGAAGAGAGGCTTCAACGGAAAAACGACGAATTGGCATTGGCAAACCGGAATATGCAGCAAATAATGAACAGCTTGATTGACAGCAATATACGCAATAACGCGCTCCTTGCTGCTCTCCCCGACCTTATGTTTATACTTGATAAAGAGGGTGTGTTTATTGACTACCACACATCCAACAACGAAAAACTAATAGCCCCACCTGATATTTTTCTCAACAGAAAAGCCGATGAAATCCTTCCACCCGTTATTGCACGAATGAACCGTGAAAGCCTGGAAACGTTGTTTCAAACAGGCGAAACCCAGACCTATTCCTACATGATGAACAGGGCTGGAATTGACCGCTATTTTGACTCGAGGATGGTGTTGCTTGGCCCCGACAAGGCACTGGCCATTGTCAGGGATATTACCGAGCAACGCAATGCCGAATTGGCCCTGCGCGAGAAATCTGATTTTATAAACGCCATTCTCCAGGCTATCCCCATTCCCGTGTTTTACAAAGACAAGCAAGGAAAATATATTGGTTGCAACCCTGCTTTTACAAACCTCACCGGATTAACACAAAATGACATTGCAGGCAAAACCGTAGCAGAAGTATATAAAACCGAGCTGTCGGAAGTATATCACGCCAAAGACCTCAAATTAATAGAATCAGGCAAGTTTCAGCAATACGAGTTTCAGGTTTCTGACAGCAAGGGAAATGTCAGGCCCGTGATTTTTGCAAAAAATGTGTTTTATGACCGAAACAACGAGGTTGGAGGAATAATAGGTGCCTTTGTTGACATTTCGGAAATAAAGAAAATACAGAATGAACTGATAAAAGCCAAAGAGAGAGCTGAAGAATCGGACAGGTTAAAAACGGCATTCCTGGCCAACATGAGCCACGAAATACGCACCCCCATGAACAGCATCCTGGGCTTTGCCGAATTGCTGAGAAATCCCGATATTACAGAAACTCAGCAAAAAAGGTTTCTTTCTATCATTGAAGACAGCGGAAACCGGATGCTGAACATCATTAACGACATTGTGGACATTGCTAAAATTGTATCGGGCCAAATAACCACAACCCTTTCCGACTTTAACCTAAACAACTTAATGCATGGAATTTGGCTTAGCTTTTCGAACGAAACCCAAAAACAGAACCTCGAATTTTCCGCAAAATTTGGTCTCCCCGATTCTGCATCGGTCATCACTTCCGACGAAAACAAACTTGGCTCCATCAATTCCAACCTGGTTAAAAATGCTATTAAATTTACCACAAAAGGGAGCATTGAATTTGGATACACAGTAAAGGGAAATCAACTCGAGTTTTTTGTTTCCGACACCGGCATTGGAATTCCTTTCGGAAGGCAGGAAGCTATTTTCGAGCGCTTTGTCCAAGCCGATATCGAAGACTCGAAAGCTTACCAGGGAGCCGGTCTTGGCCTTTCCATTGCCAAAGCGTATGTGGAAATGCTGGGTGGAAAAATAAGGGTTGAAAGTGCCGTTGGGCAAGGCTCGACCTTCTGTTTCACCATTCCTTTTGTAAAGGTGAGCGAGAAAAGCGAGGATAAAGGAAGTGAACCCCACTCTGAAATGACGAAAAGCTAACAACTTACAGTCCTGATTGTTGAAGAAGATAGGGCATCATCACTGTACCTGTCAGAGCTACTACAAAAGCAAAACCACCATGTTATCCTTGCCACCGATGGTATGGAGGCTATTGAAACGTTCCGCAATACTCCCAAAATCGACTTAATACAGATGGACATCCGTTTACCCAACATTGACGGTTATTTAACCACCAGCATGATTCGCGAATTTGACAAAAACCTAATTATTATTGCACAAACCGCCCACGCCCTGCAAGGCGACAGGGAACGAGCCCTTGAAGCCGGTTGTAACGACCATATTTCAAAACCGCTGAATGTAAAGAAATTGCTCTATTTGATTGAAAGACACACAAGAAAGATCATTTCATAATACCCTCCACATTGTACAGACGTAGCATTGCAACGCCCCTTTAATCCCCCTTATTGTACAGACGTAGCACTGCTACATCTCTGCCGATTCTTCTTTCCCTTGTGAGATCCATCGCCGTGCTCAGGATACCAATCGTGGCAAAAATCAGAAAAAAATTCACAAAAAGCGCCAATTTATGTGGTTGCACCTATAGGTCTAAGTGAAAAATATCACTATTTTTAGGGTTGGTTAAATCTTGGGATATGGAAGCAAACAATGACCGCAAAGAGGCTCTCCGGCTGCGGATTGAGAACGTGTTGAAAAACAAAAAGTTTGATGCTGATGCTCTGAGCAATAAAACGCTGGAAGAGATTTTAGAGGAAGTGAGCATTTACCACCAGGAACTGGAATATCAAAACACTATATTACAACGCATTACACAAGAACTGGAAATTTCGCGAATACACTTTGCCGAGTTGTACGATGATGCCCCCGTAGCCGACGCCCTGATTGACGAGTCGCACAACCTGATTTCAGTCAACAAGGCGTTTTGCAAGCTTTTAAACATTACCTGCAACGAAACAAAAAAGGAGAACATTGGACGTTATATCCACCCGGAGTTTCAGGATCAGTTTTACCTGTTTACAAGGGCACTGATGAAAACCAAATCGTCCAAAGGGTTGGAACTTAAACTGAACACCAAAAATAAAGACGTTTTCGTTAAAGTTGACGGAAACATCACCGCGGTAAATGGCCAACTGTAGATACGGATTTCACTCACTGACATAACCGACCGGGTTTATTTAGAACGAAAACAGCACGAGATTAACCAACTGCACAAAACAACCATTTACAGTATTGGCGAGGGGGTCATTACCACTGACCTACGCGGAATGGTACTGCAAATGAACCCCACAGCCGAAATACTTTCGGAAGTGAAAGAACCCGATGCAACAGGAAGGAATATAGACGCTGTTTTTTCACTCTTTTGCGAAGGCGAATTGCCCCATGATGCCTTTTCAGTTACAAAATCCATTGCACAGGAACAGGATTTCCGGATTGAAAAAGAACTCTACCTGCTAAAACATGATGGTCAGAAAACACCCGTGTTTGTAAATGTGTCGCCCATTTTGGGTACCGACAAGTCGCCTGTCGGGGCAGTAATTATTCTCTATGACCGCACCCGCGAACGCTAATTGGAACGCCTGCAGGAAATGGGGCTGTCTAAAAAGTTCCCGGTTTGTCATCGCGAATGCAACATAGTAATCTATTTTACTTGATAATCAGAAGTTTACATCGTCGTTCCTTCTTGCAATGACGTGCTTTTTGGACTTTTTAGACACCCTCTTCGAGTTTGACATGACCAACGATTTGCAAAGTCTGCTGCAAAAAACACTCGACGAAATTGAAGCCTTGACCAACAGCCAAATAGGTTTTTACCACTTTGTGGCCGACGACGAGAAATCCATTATCCTGCAAGCATGGTCAACAAAAACGGCCACCCAATTTTGTAAGGCCGATTGGCATGGATTACACGACAATGTTAATAAAGCAGGGGTTTGGGTCGATTGTATCCGGGAGCGCGAACCCATTATTCACAACGATTACAATGCCCTGTCGCATAAAAAAGGGATGCCTGAAGGACATGCGCCGGTAATTCGCGAGTTGACCGTTCCCATTATCCGGAACAAAAAGGTGGTGGCCGTATTGGGCGTAGGAAACAAACCAACCAATTATTCACAATCGGATGTTGAAATTGTTTCGCAAATAGCGGATCTTGCCTTCGAGATAGTTGAAAGCAAACAAGCCCGGGAATGGCTTGTAGAGAGCGAAAAAAACTACCGCAACCTGTTCGAAAACATCACACAGGGATTTGCGCTGCACGAAATAATCGTCGATGAAAAGGGCGTTCCGGTAGATTACCGATTTATTACAGTCAATCCGGCATTTGAAAAACTAACCGGATTAACCCTACAACATCTTGTTGGCAAACGTGTAAAAGAAGTCCTGCCCCTAACAGAAGAACACTGGATAAAGACCTACGGAGAAGTTGCCCTTAACGGTAAACCCATTCATTACCAGGACTATTCTGGCGAACTAAAAAAACATTTCGAAGTGTGGGCATTCTCACCCGAGATGGGGAAATTCGCAACCGTTTTTTTCGATGTTACATCGCGTGTACAGGCCGAAGCCGAAGCCCGAAAACTAGCCGTCGGTATTATGCAAAGTCCTGACAGCGTGGTTATTACTGACAAAAACGGCATCATTGAATTTGTTAACCCCCGCTTTACCGAGGTAGCGGGATATACGTCTGAAGAAGCGTTTGGAAAAAACCCACGGATTCTGAAATCGGGCAAACAGGACAAAGACTTTTACCGGAAAATGTGGAATACCATAAAATCGGGCAACAACTGGCAAGGCGAAATGATCAACAAAAAGAAAAAACGGTGAACTTTATTGGGAGTATGCCATTATAACACCCGTGACAGACGAAAGAAACCAAATTGTCAATTTCACAGCCATAAAGGAAGATATTTCGGAAAGGAAAGAGAAGGAACTGTTATTGGCCTTTAGTGAACGAAAACTCCGCGAGCAGAATGACGAGCTAAGGACTACAAATGAAAACCTGTCGAAAAGCAACGAGACAATTCGGGAAATGAACCAGGAATTGATCAAAGCTCGCGAAAAGGCCGAGGAAAGCGACAAATTAAAAACCGCGTTCCTGGCCAACATTAGCCACGAAATCCGTACACCGCTCAATGAAATTATCGGGTTTACAAAGCTACTGGGAAATGCGAACCTGACAGCCGAATAATATGCTCATTTCCTGAAAATCATTAACGCTTCGTCACAGCAACTTGTAAACATTGTCGATGATGTAATTGATATTGCCAAAGTAGAAGCCGGACAAATTGACCTGCACGAGGAAAAGACCTGCATTAACCAGGAACTGACGCGCATTCACAATCTGTTCAAACCACAGGCTGACGATAAGCGTATTGAGCTCAGAACGCATTTCGGATTACCCGACAACGCTTCGACCGTGTTTACCGATTTGGGAAAATTTAACCAGGTAGTCACTAACCTTGTAAACAATGCGTTGAAATTCACCGAGCTGGGATACATTGAAATAGGATATTTGATCAAAGACGCATTTCTGGAGATCTATGTTCGCGATACAGGCATTGGAATTAGTCCAAAACACCATCAAGCCATATTTGAACGGTTCCGTCAGGTCGAGCTGGAAGAAACGCGCCGTTATGGTGGCACTGGGTTGGGTCTTTCTATTTGTAAGGCATATATTGAAGCCATGGGGGGCAGAGTTTGGGTCGAATCAGATTTGGGACAAGGTTCCATGTTCAGGTTTACCATTCCTTTTAAACCTGTAACCCAGTATCAGCAAGAATCCGTGGATAGCTATGGCATTACGCTCGATTTGACAGGAATGACAGTACCGATTGCTGAAGATGAAGAGACAAACATGCTTTTCATGCGAGAACTGTTTGACGATACCAATGCCACAATCCTAAAGGCTTACAATGGGTTACAAGCAATTGAAGCCGTTAGAAAAAGCCCGGTTCACCTGATTCTGATGGACATTAAAATGCCCGAAATGGACGGTTTGACGGCTACGAAACACATAAGAGCGGATCATCCGGAAGTGCCCATCATTGCAACAACCGCTTACACACTAGGCGGCGACAAAGAACGTTGCCTGAAAGCCGGTTGCGATGAATACGTTGCAAAACCCATTGACCGCGACGAATTGTTTGAAATTATTCGTCAGTTGATAGGGGATTAGAAATTAGGGTGGTAGGTATTAATTGTTAGGGTTTTAGGTATTAAGGTGTTAGGTGTTAGGTGTTAGGAACGGTCATGCTGAGCGGAGTCGAAGTATGACTTACCGAATTCCCGCAGATGCTGAGTGAGACTTTGTGTCCTTAGTGTCTTAGTGGTAAAAAAGTTTTCTCTCGCAAAGACGCAAGGACGCAAAGAAAAGAACTATGTGCCTATGTGGTTTAGAATATCGAACAAGGATTAGCGATTTTCGATTTTAGAAGTACTTTTCCTTAGTGAACCTTCGTGTCCTTAGTGGTAAAAAAACTATGTGCCTATTTGGTTTAAAAAGTTTTCTCTCGCAAAGACGCAAGGACGCAAAGAAAAAAACTATGTGCCTG
>JBBISE010000061.1:0-5630 GCA_037441445.1 Salinivirgaceae bacterium | reverse complement strand
AAAAAGTTTTCTCTCGCAAAGACGCAAGGACGCAAAGAAAAAAACTATGTGCCTGTGTGGTTAAAAAAACTCCGTGAATCTCCGTGTTCTCCGTGTCTTCGTGGTAAAACAATTACTCTCCCCTAAACAAAACCGGTGTTAAGGTGAGTTGCAGATAAAAAAACTGCGACAACTTGCTCTCAACCACGTTTTGTATCTCTTTCAATGCTTTCTCGGGAAAAACCATGGAATTCCCCAATTCGGCTGTTCCGCAATCGGCAAACTTGTATTTGAGAACAAGATCGTTTTCGTATCCCAGGAATTTCGAATCGGGCGTTGAGCTATTTGTTTGTGCAAGATGGAACAAATGACCGGTGTTTTGAATCGAAAACCCCTTAAACGGCTTGTATTCAAAGTAGGCAAAAACGTCCGACAACCCACCTTGCTTTGTGTGGGTGTTGAAAGTCCGGAAGTAATCAATAAAACCAAAATACCAATGGCGTGAGGTGTATAGAGGATCGAACAGGTTGTCGGTGGTCATTTCGGCACCCACCTTTTTGCTTCCGGAAAGGTAATTTGCCCCAAAGCCAAGAATCAGAGGATCAATGCTGTAGGATATATCAACAAAACCCAGATATGCACTGACTTTTGCCCCTGTTTGATTTTTGCCGTATTGGTAGTAGGTATTGGTCACAACAGTTACACCCGATAATGTCCATTCGCCATAGAAACCTGTTGTTTGTCGGAAATGTATTTTGTTGGTCGAATCTGTTTCCGTTTGACCACTGGCAACATGGAGCATCGAGACTTTTAAATTATCTGAAAATTTGCGGTTTACCCACAAAAAGTTCAATGTTTTGTACCTGTCGGTCGGAAAAATGTTGTCGGCAAAAGCCTCCTTTTGCGTATTCCAGCTGCCTGCAAGATGAATATTCCGGTCGAATTGTTTGATTTTCAAAACAACAGCATCGTTTGATATTCCGTTTTGGTTCCAGTTCCTTGCACTCAGCAACCATTGGTTGTCGTAAATCAGGGTTTGCCGCCCCACTGAAAGCCAATTTTCTGCCCCAATCCTAATTTCTCCATATCCTTCAAACATATCTAACGAGGCGTTATCGCCGGTAACTCCGGCCAAGGTTGCTTTTTGTTCTTCTCCCCAAATCCGCACATCCTGTGGGCTAAAAACAAACCTGAAATTCTCGGTTTTGTAACCAAATGTTACCCTAGTACGCTGCGATACAAAAACAGCGGGAGTGGCCCCCTGTGCGGCCAGTTTTTGATAGCCATCGCGGATTTCGAAACGGTTCCGCAGTTGGGCTGCTATTGAAAACTGACCTTTCACATGATAGGAGACCACACCCAGGAAAACAAACACTATGTATTTGATTATTGCATTTTGCATGTTCTTAGATGATTAAGACTAGTGCTTTTCCGATGGCTTGTAGGGCAAATGGGAATCATGCAGGACAATCTTCAATTTCCCTTCTTTGTCTTTCTTGTAAACAAAAGAATATTCAACCTTAACCTCGTCGCCGCCTTTTGCCGGGGTAAAGTAATAATTGCCCATGGCAAGGGCCAGGTCGCCAAAAATTTTTGTACCCACGTTTTCCCATCGAACAGCGCTCCAAGGTTTAATGGCAAAGCCATGATCTTCGTGATAATTCTCATTGCCAGCCACAAAGTACGACAATGCTCCTGTAAAATCGGTGCGGAACTGTTTTTCTGAAGCCAGCGTAGGTTTAAACAACACTGAGCCTTCCTGATAGTTGTAAAATTGGTTAATGTGGTTTGTGGCAGCTGTAATATAATCGCCCTTATCCATATAGACCTTACCTATGCTAACAATCCCCTCGCCCCAAGCCTTCTGTGCGGCAGTAACGTCTTGCTCGCTAATACAACTTTTGGGCTCAGTTTGAACAACATCTTGTTTTTGAGCAGGTTGAATTGCATGAGACCGAATTTACCATTAAAAATACGGCAAGAATTACCGAACTTAGTACAAATTTCATTCTTTCATTTTTCATATTCTTTGGGTTTAAGTGCTTACTCCTACTCTCTTATACGGATTTTCGGATTCCTCCTTATTTTCTCAATGCTTTACTCCTTGCCTTTTCCCTTCCAGGCAAACGGAATTTGCTTTTTAATCGAAGTTTTATATTCCTCGGCAATGGCAAAATTCTCAGGGTAATGCGGAGTGGTGAAAAAGAAAGAAGTGCCTTTCCCCGGTTCCGAAATAAGCCAGATTTTCCCCCCAGCATCTCAACATACGCTTTGGCAATGGACAATCCCAAACCATTTCCCCCATATTCGGAATGCTTAAGATCACCGGCCTGCCTGAAACGCTCAAAAATGGCCTCGTGATCTTCGGTCTTTATGCCAATCCCCGAATCCTTTACAAAAAATTCGATATTCTTGTCCATAATTTTGTACCCAAATACGATTTTGCCCTTATGGGTAAACTTAACAGCATTGCCCACTAAATTGGTAAGAATCCGCCGTAGTTTCGAAAAATCGGTTTTCACGTTGGCTTTGTCGCGTTCAAATCCAGAACTTGTGTACATTAAAATACTCTTTTTTTTCAACATCGTCCTTATAATTTTCAAACACTTCCGCCAACAAATCGTTCAGGTTGAATACCGAATTGTAAATTTTTTCCACACCGGTTTCAATGGATGAAATTGTCAAAACATCGGTAATTACAGTCAACAGCCTTGTACTACTGTCATTTATAATATCAATATATTCATTCTGCTTTTCCGGCGTCAGCGTGTTCAGGCGAAGCAAATTGGAAAAACCACAAATGGCATTCAACGGTGTGCGAACCTCGTGCGAAAGGTTTTGCAGAAAAGCAGTTTTCAGCCTCTCGGTTTCTTCTACTTTTTTAATAGCAGCCTTGAGTTCTTTATTTTGGGTGCGGATTTGATTTACATACTCCATTTTCTCGGTCACATCGTTAAAAATGGCTACAATTTCGCCCGAGGGGAGTTTGTAAATATCGTTCTCGCGCCATCCCTCACGAAACCTGTCTTTATAAAAGAAAGGGTAGATATGTTTATGCTGTCCCGTTCGGTTTACCTCTTGTAACGCCCTGTAAAGCGGACTCCCGCGCATGTTTGGAAACTTCTCGAGCAGAGCTTGGCCAATCACCTCGTTGCGTTTACTATTTGTAATTCTTTCTGCAGCCAGATTAAAGTCCACAAACCTAAAATCGCGTCCATTATCGACCGGATGATATATGGCTACCCCACTGGATATGTTTTCGAACAGGTGCAAATAGCTTAACTCGCTGTTTTCAACCAACATACGGGTCAAGGTGAGTTCTTCCTGGGTCTGTCGCAATTCCTCGTGCAGAATATCAAAACTTTTCTTAACTTCTGCCTTATCTATCCCGTTTTCTGTAAACGCTGTGGTTTCTGTAAACTGAATTAACAAAGTATTCTGCTCAATAGTCCGGGCGTTAAACAGAAAACTTCTTCTTCTTGATGAAGATCCTATTACGTACACCTTAATATTTTCTATATTGCCGACCGTTCTAAATTGCTCAGTTAATGTCGAAAATCTCAGCCCATTTTCCGCAATCAACAAATCATCAAGATCAAACACCGTTTTCACTGTTGAAACCAATTCTAAAACTTCCTTCACTTGGAGGTTTTGTCCAACTATTTTCCCCTTACTATCGACTGTAAGAGACGGCAGGGGTAAAAACTCAAGAACCTTTTGTATTGAATTACAAGGCGAAACCGTTTTTCTAATTTTACCGGAAATTTTTTCAGGATTTTGTTCCGTTGTATAGTGTTTTGGTTTTATAACAATTTCTATTTTTGTAAATGTTCCTTATGATGGGACTGTCATACCTGATGTATCCAAAACAGAACCAAAAGCCTTAAGGTATAAAACCCTCCTGCAACCCTTCACCTTTGCAGGAGGGGGAACTGGAAAAACCTACATGTGTAATTCAAACCCTGAATCGAGCGAATCTTTCACCGAATTTGCGAACTGCGGAGCTTTGCCGTTACCATTGCCTGCTACTTTACGGGTTGGTTGGTTAATGTGGGCAACCTGCGTTTTGCGTTCCTGTGCTAGTTGCGAGTAGTTTTGTTGCTTTACTGCACGACGCTGTTGGTTATCTAATTTAAAATAAGCTATCATCTCTTTCAGTTGCAATGCTTGTGCTGACAACTCTTCGGAAGCGGTGGCCAATTCCTCGCTGGCTGCTGCATTCTGTTGGGTTACGGTGTTCAATTGCTGAATGGCGTTGTTAATTTGCGCGGCGCCACTGTTTTGTTCGTTGCTGGCGGCTGATATTTCCTGGACAAGCTGGGCAGTACGTTTAATTTCAGGAACCAGTTCAACCAGAATTTTTCCGGCATTTTCGGCAACCTTCATCCCGTTTTTCGAGATTTTGTCAATTTCGTCGGCAGCAATACGGCTTCGTTCAGCTAGCTTACGCACTTCGTCGGCTACCACGGCAAACCCACGGCCATGTTCTCCGGCACGGGCGGCTTCAACGGCAGCATTCAGTGCCAGTATGTTTGTTTGACGGGCAATTTCGTTCACAAACGATATTTTTTCAACAATCTGTTCCATGCTGTTCACGGCGGTGTTGGTTGCCTGGCTTCCGTCCTCAATTCCTTTAGCCCCTTTTACGGCAATCTTCTTGGCCTCGAGACTGTTGTCGGTATTTTGTTGGATACTGCTGGCCATTTCTTCCACCGAGCTGGTTACTTCTTCCGACGAACTGGCCTGTTCGGTTGCCCCTTGCGATATTTGCTGGCTGGTGGTGCTCATTTGCATACTGGCGGCCACAATGTTGTCAGCTCCCTGGAACACGGCCATAATAATTTCCTGTAGTTTGTCGCGCATTTGCTGTAATGCTGTGCCCAATTGACCTATTTCGTCCTTTTGCTCCACATCTAACCTGGCGGTTAAGTCTCCGGCGGCAATTTCCTCGGCAAACTTCACGCCTTTGGCAAGGGGAACAGTAATGCCACGGGACATGATTAACCCAATGATGATGGAAAATGCCACGGCAACCAATATCAGGACAACCATGAAACGGCTTGCTGCATTGGCTGTGGCCGTGTTGTTATCGGCGGTTTGTTTTGCCAAAGCTATCTTGTTTTTATACATATGATCCAATGCTTTCTGTACCTCCTCGTTGGCTTTCCACATATCCCCTTTCATGACTGCCAAGGCTCCTTCAATGTTCCCGTCCATAACTTGGCGTTCTATCTGTGGCATAAACGAAATATATTTGTTCATAGCATCGAAGGAAGCTTGCCACAAACGCCTTCCTTCGTCAGTAAACAATGTCGATTCATATTCTTTTGATGCTTTTTCAAACTCTGATTTCAGTTCAAAAATGCGGTCGTAAAATTTCTTCTTGTCAAGATCATTGGTTGCAAAGATATGATCTCTGACATTGACCCGCATGCGTTGGAAATAGGCTGCCATGTCGGCTACATGACCAATGGGCACTGTCATCTTTTCATACAGCATAGTATTGGCGTCGTCTATTTCGTAAATTTCGGTTATTCCTAAAAAACCAACTACACCCGTAAGGGCGGCAATAATAAAATAGCTTGTTAAAAGCTTGGTTCCGATTTTGATGTCTTTTAGTTTCATAGCTCCGTAGTTTTATATATGTAAGT
>JBBISE010000060.1:0-17751 GCA_037441445.1 Salinivirgaceae bacterium | reverse complement strand
GTTTATTCAAATGCAATACACTAAAAAAAAGGGGCTGCCTTTTTAGACAGCCCCTTTTTATTGTACAAGACGTCAATCTTCTCGTTTTTAGATATTTACAATTCCTAAACCTTGGCTATAGGAGTAATACATCCTTTGGTTGTCATACCCGGTTTAACCAATATTTCTGTTCCCAGGGGAAGAAGAATGTCAACTCGCGAGCCAAACTTTATAAAACCCATTTGTTGGCCGCGCACCACTTTTGCATCGGTTTCAGTAGTGTAAGTTTCAATACGCCGGGCAACGAAGCCAGCTATTTGTCTCAAAACTACTTTTTTGCCATTTTCCATTTCAATCATTAAAGATGTGCGCTCATTCAAAGTCGAAGACTTTGGCTCGCGGGCTATTAGAAATTTTCCGGGGTGATACTTGAAATATTTCAGAATTCCATTAACAGGTATCCAGTTGATGTGTACATTCCACACCGACATAAAAATCGAAACCTGAATGCATTTCGCTCCTAATATTTCGTCATCGTGGGTTTCTTCAACCACTACTACTTTTCCGTCCGCCGGTGCAATCAATATCGTGCTATCAGCATCAGGCACCCTGTTTGGTTCTCTAAAAAATCGAAGAACAAAAAGTAATAGCAGAATGGATATTGCCAACACGATTATTGGCAACCAGTGGAGGTTAAGAAAATAAAATACCAACAAGTTGATGGTCAATAAAATGGAGGTTATTGATGTAATAATCCGCCAACCGGCTTTGTGTATCTTAATCATAGTATAAATGTTTGGTAGTTACGACATTAAAACGAAGTAAATGTATGTAAAAGCAAAAGGTACAACCATTAAAAGACTGTCAAACCTGTCAAGCACACCACCGTGTCCCGGCAAAATTCCGCCTGAGTCTTTAACATTTGCTGCCCTTTTTAACATACTTTCCGCTAAATCACCCCAAGTACCAACTATAGAGACAATTAAAGCAAGAACACCCCAATCGATGGGCGACAAGACAGTCCAGTGCTTGGCAATATATTGCGAGGCAAGAAAAGCAGCTAACATCCCTCCAATAAACCCTTCCCACGACTTCTTGGGTGAAATTCGGGGAAATAACGGCGTCCTTCCAATGGAAACACCAACCAAATAGGCAAATGTATCGTTTGCCCAAATAAGCAATAAAAGTCCAACATTTATCCGGTAATCATACTCTTCCGTTAATAATCCCAACACAACCATCAACGCTAATGGTAGCGCTATATGGATTATTGGAAGAAAGGTAAAGCCAATATTTTCAACGGGTTTTTTATGCTTATGATAGAGCTGAACAACAAATACGGCAAAGAAAAGGGGCAACAGTATAATGGCACTTTCGAAAGGTATTATGTTTTTAATAATCAGAAAACTAAGTCCAATTATCAATATGGAAATAGAATATCCGGTTGCGATTTGAGGCCTGAGTTCAAGAATATTGGCCATATTATAATACTCTGTGATACACAGAATGGCAATTACAAGTACCATTGCCAACATGGTGTATTGACTTGCGATAAACGTGACCAGCAAGGTCATCGAAAACAAAAGTCCGGTAAGGGAACGTTTAGTTAGGTTGCTCACTTTCAAACAGCTTTTTTATGAGGTGTTTAGCCACAATTACGTTATCGTTGGAAACATAAACCTCCACTTCACCCATGAACACATAAGCCGAATCCTTCCTGTTTACAATAACGGCTGTGATACCATTCTCCTCAAGCATGTCTTTTATCATGATTGCCTGATATTCCAGAGTAGTTGAGTATGTTAATGCCCAATTTGAATCCATAAGGGGCAAAGATAATCATTTTTTCAAAAATAGGGAATCAGGGCTTCTTGACAGACACTTTTTAATTCTCTGTCAGAAATATCACTAGGTGGGTTCTACCCCTTTTATGCCGTTAGTTCCTGATTATCTGCCTTCGCATAATCAATTGATTCTATTTTGAGGTTGGTCTCTTTCCAAAGACATGCTCCAAATCGTCAGAAAAGATTACTTCCTTCTCAAGCAATTTATTGGCGAGTTTCTCTAATCCTTCCTTGTTATTCGACAGAACTTCATAGGCTCTTTCAAAGGCCTTTTCAACCAGTTCTTTAACCGCGCCATCTATTACTTCAGCGGTTTTTTCACTGAACGGTTTTGTAAAGGAATATTCGGATTGTCCGGTGCTGTCATAAAAACTCAGGTTTCCGACTTGTTCACTCATTCCAAAGTAAGCAACCAGCGCATAAGCCTGCTTTGTAACTCTCTCTAAATCATTCAACGCCCCAGTAGAAACTGAACCAAACATTAGTTTCTCAGCAGCCCTGCCACCCATTATGGCGCACATTTCGTCGAAAACCTGTTCTTTTGTGGAAAGTTGCCGCTCTTCGGGAAGATACCATGCAGCCCCCAGTGCTTGTCCACGCGGGATAATTGTCACTTTTATCAGTGGGTTGGCGTGTTCCAGCATCCAACTAACGGTTGCGTGGCCGGCTTCGTGAAAGGCAATGACTTTCTTTTCCTGCACGGAGATAACTTTGCTCCGTTTTTCCAGTCCGCCAACAATTCTATCGACGGCATCGAGAAAATCCTGCTTTTCAACATTTTTCTTATCCTTGCGTGCTGCTATTAAGGCTGCTTCGTTACAGACGTTGGCAATATCGGCACCGCTAAAGCCCGGGGTTTGTTTTGCCAGAAATTCGACATCAACATCAGTACCCAAATGGGATAATGGTTTTAAATGTACAAGGAAAATGTCTTTTCTTCCATTTAAATCAGGAAGTTCGACATGAATTTGGCGGTCGAACCTGCCGGCCCGCAGAAGGGCCCTGTCCAAAATATCGGCTCGGTTTGTTGCGGCCAAAATAATTACACCGCTGTTTGATTCAAACCCGTCCATTTCAGTAAGGAGTTGGTTGAGTGTATTTTCGCGTTCGTCGTTAGCACCAAAATTTGGGTTTTTTCCTCTTGCCCTACCAATTGCATCTATTTCATCAATAAAGATGATACACGGAGCTTTCTCTTTTGCTGTGCGGAACAAATCACGCACACGGCTCGCCCCCACTCCAACAAACATTTCAACAAAATCACTCCCCGACAACGAGAAAAACGGAACGTGCGCTTCGCCTGCCACGGCTTTTGCCAAGAGTGTTTTTCCGGTTCCTGGAGGGCCAACAAGTAATGCTCCTTTGGGTATTTTACCCCCTAAATTGGTGTATTTCTGGGGGTTTTTAAGAAAATCAACAATTTCTTTTATCTCTACTTTAGCCTCATCAAGGCCTGCCACACTGGTGAAATCAATTTTCACATTGCTCTCTTTATCAAAGAGTTTGGCCTTTGACTTTCCTATATTAAAAATTTGTCCTCCGGCGCTATTTGGGCCTGCCATGCGTCGCATAATAAAAATCCAAATTCCTACAATGATTACAATAGGAAGTATGTAGGAAATTATGTTTCCAATATAATTCTCACGTGTTTCGTAGAACACCGGAATTTTTTCCATTTCGTCAATCTCTTGCTGTGCCTCGGCCAACTGTCGTTCAAAGTGTTCAATTGAACCAATCCGGAAAAAAAAGTTCGGTTTAACCTGCTTTCCCCATCCTTGACTGGAATTATCGGTATATCGACCTTTTCCTTTTTCTGAAGGTTTTATATAAACCTCCACAGTTTCTTTGTTTACAACAATTACTTTCTCGACATGCCCCTTTAAAAGCATATTGTTTTTAAAGTCAGCTATGTTAATCTCCTCCGTGCTACTATTGAAGGAAAAAAATTGTAGTGCCAGAAAAGTGAGGGCAATAATGCCATAAACCCAGTAAATATTAAACTTGGTTTTATTTTTTCCGTTACTATCAGGAGTGCTGTTTATATTGCTTTGTTCACTCATACTTTCAACTTTTCAAATTATTTGTCTTCGTGTTTTGTAAAATTTCCATCGGCCCACAACCCCTCAAGGTTATACATTCTTCTCACGGGTTCAAGAAAAACATGAACTACAATATCTGAGAAATCAATCAAAACCCATTGGGCATTTCTTTTTCCCTCGATGTGTCTTACTTTCATGGAGAAATTCTCCTTTACCCTGTCCTCAATATTGTCGGCAATAGCTTCAACCTGTGTGGTAGAATCACCATGGCAAATTAAAAACGTATCAGCTATTGAATTTTCGATGTTGGAGAAATCGATTTGGACAATTTCTTTTCCTTTTTTTTCTTTAATACTCTCAATTAAAACTTCTAAAAAGCGTTTCGTATCTACAGGTTCTTTTCTCTTCATCCGGTTTTATTTTGGTGCAAAGTTACTAAAAAAAGCGACTGCTCGTCGAATTTTGCTTAGTAGGTACAAACATAGTACCAACAGGATTTTTTCCTTCGAATAGGAGATTGTTTTCCAATATGCTGACAAAAAATCAGTTTCAGCATTAAAATGAGGCTTCGGGTTTGTCAGGTTTGTCAGAAAACGGAATCCTTCCAACCATTAATGCAATGCATCCAAAGTAGTATCGCCGACTTTTCGGAACAATAATTTCGATAATTAATAAACGTGTTTTCTGAATTTTTGAATCCCAATAAAGACTTTCAGTGTTGTTATTTTTAAAAAGAACTTTTTCGTGTGTTACCAACCTTCGGGACCAAATCGTATCTTTAACAGTAGCTGTGCCTTTTGGTATTGGTTCTTCGTTTTCATCATATAGTAAAAAGCCGTTGACATCCCTTTCGTAAACCACTACCTGTTTGTCAACCACTTTATCGACAGTAGGTTCAAAACGTTTTTCAGGTATTAAAATACGGTACTTTATTTCACCCAAACGCCTTTCCCCTGCAACAAAAATCCGATAATCAAATTGCGAATATACAATCGTCTTCATTCGAATTGTGTCCCCAACGGCAAGCTGCGTATAGGTTGTCTGATTGGTAAATTCGTAATTGCCCAGCCACTCTTTGGGTGCCAACTTTTTCTTTTCGCACCTCTGGGCATGAATGGTGCCTAAAGAAAAACAGAAAAACAGACACATAGTGTATTGGATTCGTAATTCAAACTTAGGCATGCCAGAAATTATGTATTAAAGAGTAGTTTCTTTCTTCCCTTGGCTGGTTATGCTTCATTGCTCTCTTTCCGGTTAAGCCTCTCCTCAAGCTCTTCAATCTGAAGTCGCATACTCTCAATCTGCACGCGGTTTTCCTCCTCGGCAATCTCGTTTTCTTTCAGAAGTTCACTTTCCCTTTGTTCGAATTGCTCTTTTAACTGCGATAATTGCTCAACAATTTGTTTTAGACTTTGGCTCTGCTCGTCAAGTTCGCGTTTGTAGGCATGGATTGCCCTGTCTTTGGTTTTATTATCGGAAACATCAACAACAAGTGCAAGAACCTTATGATAATTTCCATCTGCATTTTTTAGTGGCGTGTAGGTTTCACGTAACCAGACATCGCCGAATGAGGTCGGATAACACAAATCTATTTCTGCAGGGGTTCCATGCTCAAAACCATCCCACATTTCGCGATACCTGAGTTCTTGTTTTGTTGAGAGCTTTATCAGGTTTTTATGCTCACGGCCAACGATTTCGCCTGTTTTCAGATTTAACATCTGGGCGTATTTGTCGTTTACACTGGTGACAATTCCAAAAAGATCAATCTCAATATTGCCAATGGTGTTGTTAATGGCTTCAAAAATCTCGCGCATCTCTACTTCCCTTCGTGCCGACTCTTCTTGTGTTGCCTGAAGTTCTTCCATATTCTGGCGCATCTCCTCCTCCTGGGCTGCCAACTCTTCACCCTTTTGCTGTGACTCTTCCAAAAGGCGTGCGGTTTTCTCGTTTATTTTTACGGTTGCAAGGGTTCCGGCAATATTTTCGCTGACTTGTTCAAGGAATTTTATCTGATAATCCTCAAACGATTTGAATGAGGCAATTTCAATAACACCATAAATTTTCTCATTGGCAATCAGTGGAACTAAAAGAATTACGGTCGGATTAGCATCGCCAAGTCCGGATGTAATTCTTACATAGTCAGCAGGCACCTGTTTAAGATATACTGTAGCTTTTTCAAAAGCACAGCGTCCAACCAAACCCTCTTCCAGTTCATTACGACGGGTAACCAGTTTTCTTCTGCCGTAAGCCACTGCTGCTGACATTTTGAAATGGATGTCATGCTCGTCCGAGTCTTCAAGAATATACAGCGCACCCTGAATAGCTCCCATAAAATCAAGGGCTTTCTCAACAACATTGTAAGATAAAGATTCGATGTTGGAACTTTGCCGCAAAATATCCCCAAACTTGGCTAATCCCTGGGTTGTCCAATTTCTGATTTCATCTTCGCGCTTACGCCTTTGCTCTTCCTCGTGCGCCCTTTTTAGATCTTCGCGCATTGTTAAAAGACTGTTGCCAAGAATGTCCTCTTCGCCAAGGGCAGAATAATCGGCACCAAAGTTTCCTTTACCAATTTCGAGTGCAAAACGCGAAGTTTCTTTCATACTGTCAACAAATTGATTTAGGGCTTGTGACATATCGCCAATTTCGTCATTAGTAACGCTCATATGTTCGTCGGGCAGAATCCCGCGGGTCATTGTCAGCAAAAATTCACGGAGCCTCAGAATGGGTTTAACAGTAGCCCTTGAAATGAAATAGGCCGTAGCAAGAGCAACAATGACCAGGATAACACCCATGATCAGGATAGTCCGTTGAAAATTTCCCATGGACTGAAACATCTTTAGGTTGATGTCTTCTGATTTTTGGTTAATCTGAGTACGTAATCCTCTCAGCATTACTAAGACATTGTCAGTTGCGATCATTACCTCTCCCCCTTCCTCAACCATGGGGCGTATTTCGAAAATCACCATCGGATCATCGTATGACTCAAAAGAATTCAACTGACCCATAATTTCCTTATGCATTGGAAACAGGGTATCGGTCAATGTTTTCTCAATGCTATTGAGCAACTCGGCTTCTGCTTGTCCCCAATGGAGCTTCAGGTTGTCCAGGTTTTTTGCCAACCGTGGATAATCCTGGGAGTGAAGGTTTTGCAGCTTTATTTTGTCTGGTGTTTGCGACTTATGTTCAATAAAAACCCAATTTTTAATCAACATGCGCGAATCGTTAACAATATTAATCAGGTCATTCAGGTAAACAATGGACGGTGTATATATTTGGGATACCTGTTCGCTGATTCTTTTGTTGGATTGAAGTGTGAAAAACGTAAGGGCGCTGCTTAAGACCACGGCCAATGTTACAAATCCAAAACCTGAGTATAAACGATTGACTAATGAAAATCTGAACTTCATTCGTTTGGGGTTTAATTGATTTTTTAACGAATATACATATTACTTTGGTAAATCATTAACGGCACCCATAGCTGCCGAATTTTACCAAACACAAACATAATATATTTTCGGTTAGCAACCCACTTTTTTTCCAACAATTTTAATATCGAAACAATTTTGGATATTTCGAGGGATTTACCTCATGCATCATTTCATAAACTTTCTCGAAAACATCCTCGGAGTTTGGGTTAGAGAAATAATCACCGTCTGTCCCGTAAGCTGGCCTGTGCTCTTGTGCAGTGAGAGTTGCCGGAGGCGAATCGAGGTATTTGTACGCTCCATGTTCTTCCACAACTTTTTGCATCATGTAGGCTGTGGCTCCACCGGGAAAGTCTTCGTCAAAGAAAAGCACGCGGTTTGTTTTTTGAACGCTTTTGAGGATTGTGCGTGGATCATCGAATGGAATTAAGGTCTGAACATCAATTAGTTCTGCTTTAATTTTAAATTCAAATAATTGATCAACGGCTTCCTGGGCTATCCGAACACACGAACCATATGTAACTATGGTAATATCAGCACCTTCGGAAAGAACCTCCGGTTGTCCTAAAGGTACAGTGTATTCACCAATATTCTGAGGCGCGTTTTCGCGAAGCCGATAGCCGTTGAGGGGTTCTATAACCAAAGCAGTTTCATCGGTTAGCAGCAACGTATTGTACATTCCGGCCGCTTGTGTCATGTTTCGTGGAACAGCTACAATCATCCCGCGTATTGCATTAATTACCATGCTAAGAGGTGATCCACTGTGCCAGATACCTTCGAGCCGGTGCCCTCTTGTCCTGACAATAACCGGAGCCTTTTGACCTCCGGCTGTTCGCCACAAGGTGGTTGCCAGGTCATCGCTCATGGTTTGCAGGGCATACAACAAATAATCAAAATATTGAATCTCGGCAATTGGGCGTAACCCTCTTAATGATAATCCAATTGCCTGTCCAAGAATGGTTGCCTCCCGTATTCCTGTATCACTCACCCGATGAATACCAAATTTCTCCTGAATCCCTTCCATTCCTTGATTTACATCGCCAATTTTTCCGGTATCTTCACCAAAAGTTACCAAATTAGGGTACTTTTCAAAAAGTTTATGAAAATTGTCCCTTAAAATCTCGCGTCCCGGAATCAGCTTTTCAGGTTTATAAAAATCGGGGCTGACTATTTTTATATTCTTGTGCTGATAAGGAGATTCACTGTAAAGATGCGTGTGGTATTTGTGATTTACTTCATCATAATTAACTTTTAACCAGGATGACAAAGATTCCTGTAAGGATTTGCGCTGCGGACAGTCCAGGCAGATATGTCTCAATATTTTCTTGGCTGAACTGAAGTTGTCTTTCCGGTTCGGATAAGGAACACGCCTCAGATTATCAGCTATCTCAGAAACTTTGTCGTAGTGATCTTTTTTACAGACGCAACCTTTGTTCTGAATTAGAGTTACAAGTTTATCCCGTTCGGCTATTAATGGCATGGTATAAGCCTCCCAAGCATCATCGCGGGCCTGTCTGGCATCTTTGGCAGCTTTTTGCTCAACCTCATCAATCTGCTGGTTTGTGGCTATTTTTTCTTCCAACATCCACTCTTTCATTTTTTTTATCGGGTCAAACTCAATTTCCCATTGAAGTCTCTCGGGTGTTTTGTAGCGTTCGTGCGAACCGCTGGTGGAATGTCCCTGAGGTTGGGTAACTTCCTCGATGTGGAACAGTACCGGAATATGCTCTTCCCGACAACGTTTAATACCTTGCTCGTAAACTTGCATAAGTTCAGGATAATTCCATCCTCGTGCTTTATATATCAAAATTCCGTTATGCTCGTTATCTTTTTTTTCGAAACCACGGAGTGCTTCGGAAATGCTTTCTTTTACAGTCTGGTACTTTTTGGGTACTGAAATGCCGTAACCATCGTCCCAGACAGAAATGGCTAAAGGAACCTGCATTACAGCTGCCGCATTCATGGTCTCCCAAAAGTGGCCTTCGCTGGTTGACGCATCGCCAATGGTGCCAAATGCCACTTCGTTTCCCTTATCTGTAAATTTTGTATGCGTGTGTAATTCTTCCACGTTTCGGAAAATTTTCGAAGCATAGGCCAATCCAAGCAAACGTGGCATCTGACCCGCTGTTGGTGATATATCCGCAGAACTGTTCTTTTGTTGCATCAGATCCTTCCAATCCCCGTTTTTGTCTATGCTGCGGGTTCCATAGTGGTTGTTAAAAGAACGTCCGCCATGGCTGGGATTGTGCTCCAAATCAGTATTGCCATAGAGCGATGAAAAAAACTCGTGAGCTGAGTACATTCCAGTGGCTATCATAAAAGTCTGGTCACGATAATAGCCTGAGCGCCAGTCTCCATTCCTGAATTGATGAGCCATTGCCACCTGTCCCAGTTCCTTCCCGTCGCCAAATATGCCAAATTTGGCTTTCCCGGTTAAAACCTCTTTGCGTCCAATGACGCTCAGGTTTCGGCTAAGGTTTATCAAATAGTAATCGTGCAGTATTTTTACAATATCCTGTGGTTTTGCTTGTTTCTTCATAATGGCGGTTGTATTTTTGTGAAAATTTCTTTGTAAACAAACAAGTATCCATTATGTTGGAATTGAAACTTTTTTTGATTGTGCTGGTCCTATTGGGATTGGGCCTGGCTGGTATGGGAATACGTATTTTGATTAAAAAGGGCGGCCAGTTTCCAGAAACTCATGTGGGACACAATAAAGCAATGCGCAAACGGGGTATTGTCTGCGTAAAAACCTGGGACAAACAGGAACAACTCAAAGTTAGAAAACAAGTTGATTTCAAGAATATTCAAATTGACAAAACCCGATTAAAAGGGATTAATCCAGCTTAACAAATTTCAACACTGTTAACCTATCTTTGGATTTTACCTTTAGAAACCAGGTACCAGCGGATAATCCGGCGACACTTACGGCGCTTCCAGAAATCAGATCCGGGTAACTACAGTAAGTTTGCCCCATAACATTAATAATGTCCACCGATTCCAAAACGTCGGCGTTCACAGAATATACTGAAATATGGTTTTTTGCTGGATTGGGTACAACAAAAATACTTTCTGCAAGATTTTCATGGTCGATGCTCGTCCTAAAAACTGGAAACGAAAAAGCCGAATCAGGTGCGTTTTCAGGCAGATGCATTGCTCCGTTGCTGTTCTCTGAATACAGGTAGTAGTATATGGTTGCTTCGTCGTAAACACCAGGAATATCAGCAGAATAGTTATTGTTATCAGATATTGTCATCGGAATATTTTCCCATTCACCGTCATTTACCTTGTACGTTAAATTGACAATCTCGGGCAGAGAATTCGAAACACAACGAACTTCAGCAGAGACAGTATAAAAATCCTGAATGTCATAAGCGTTCTCAACTGGTCTGTGCACAATATGCGGTTTACCTGACAAATAATTGTATGCTGCCCAGGTATTAACAATCCCCCACCCGTAATCATTATTAGGCTCATATGATTGACTGGCCGTAATTTTCAATGCCTCATAAACCTGCATGTTTGTTGCATTGGGAAAAGCCTGCAAAAGAAGGGCTGCAGCTCCGGCAACCAAAGGACAGGATAGCGATGTTCCATTAGGGTAAACGTACGAATCATCGTAAGGGGAAGCGGAAACAACCTGAACTCCCTGAGCAGATACTTCGGGCTTAATGCGACCGTCTCCCGTAGGTCCACGGGAACTGAAGCCGGCGATTTCACCCCAGGGAGTTACAGCTCCGATAGCCAAAATACTATCCCCATCAGCAGGTGCGCCCAACGTTGCGGAACCAGGGCCCGAGTTTCCGGCCGAGTTTACCACCAAAATCCCAAGGGAAGCTGCAATGTCACCTGCAATAGTAATTGCGGTGGTATTGCCGTCCAAATCATCCGCAGAATAGGCAAAGCCGCTATCAAAATTAAGGTATCCCAAAGAGGTGGAAGTGATATCGGGCCCAAAATTTTCCTCGGCCCACTCTAGAGCGGCAATCCAGTTGTCTTCTTCAACCTGGGTTTCCGATTCGGTGTTCTCCGTTTTTGTCAGAACAAAACTGGCTGCATAGGCTGGGCCTATCAATGTCCCTGGATGATAACCACCCAAAGCACTCAATGTTAAAGTACCATGTTCGCCGGTACCAAAATCGTTCTCATCTCCAACGTTAACATTATTGTTTACAAAATCCCAGGTGCCCAAAATGTTTAAATCTTGTAACGAGATGTGAGAAAGGTTATTATAACCTGCATCCATCATACAAATAACAATTCCCTGCCCTGCAAAGCCCATGTTATGCAATTCAGGAACCCGTATCTGCTGGTTTTGGTTGTACGAATCGCCGTAATTCAGGTCTTTAACATCACTGATTCCTGCTGAAAGCAAAGGCGAAAAGTTTGGCTGATACTGATTTTGAGAAATTTTCCCCTTCGCCAAAAGATCTATTCGTTTCACGAATCCAAATGCAGCAATAATTGGAAGATTCTCCTGACGCACATCTGCCGATAGGGCATTCAACCATTTCGATTCATGTCGCTGTTTTTCTAAATACTCATCTATTTCAGACACATACGTTTGCAAGAGTGGCATGTCGTACCATGTCACCAATTGACCCTTGTTCCCGAATGTCTTTGAACGTCTCTTCGATGCATTTCCGGCCAGTTTTATGGTTGAAATTTTCTTTCGAAATTCATCTTCCGGACCTTTATCGGTAAAAAAAATCCAGACTGTCACCAGCTGTCCTTCAGTTTTGACTGCCAATGTTTTACGAAGACGTTCCGACAACTTGTCCTGCTGTGCCAATACCTTGCCTGAAATAAAAATCAGGCAAATCAAGGCTACGGACAACCTCATTGTATGTAAAATTCGATTTTTCATAGTAGTTGGTGTTAAGGTTAGATTCTAATAGGGAAATATTTTGTTGCAAAGTATGCAATTTCAATGGGATTATCAAGAGAAGAAGAAACATTTTTTTGTATTTTTACGTTTTTGATCTGATTATTCGCTAAACACAAGATTCTGAGTTATGGAACTAACATTGCATGAAATTATTTCGTTTCTAAACAGCAGGTTTCCCCTGCAATATCAGGAGAGTTGGGACAATTCGGGATTGTTGGTTGACACAGAGAAACCCATTGTTAAAGTCCTTACCTGTCTTGATTGCACTTTAGAAGTAGTCGATGAAGCCATTGTTGAAGGGGCAAACCTTATTGTATCGCACCACCCCCTTATTTTTCAGGGCATGAAAAAGGTAATTGAAACGGACAAAACGTCAAAAATAGTAAAACGTCTGATAAAGAATGACATTGCGCTTTATTGTGCCCACACAAACCTCGATAATGCTCAAGGAGGGATAAATGATTATTTGGCATCCGCCTTAAAACTTTCGAATGTCAAAGTACTGCAACCTCTTAAATCACAATTGTTTAAAATTGTCACTTTTGTTCCCGACGATCATGCAGACAAGGTTAGGGAAGCTCTGTTCCATTCTATGGCTGGCCATATTGGCAATTACGACTCATGCAGTTACAACCTTCAGGGTACCGGAACCTTTCGGGGTGATGAATCCACCAATCCATACGTAGGCGAGCGAGGGAAACTCCATTCCGAAGCTGAGACACGCATTGAAACCGTCGTAGAACGGCGTCACCTGCGCAAAGCCATTGATGCCATGGTCAAGGCGCATCCCTATGAAGAAGTGGCCTACGACATTTATCCTATTGAAAACGAATTAAATACAGTTGGCCTAGGACGGATTGGCATTTTGCCACACCTGATGGACGAGAAAACATTGGTTGGGTATTTGAAAGAAAAACTTTTGATTAAAAATGTTTTATGCAGCCGGGCTTATAATCGCGAAATTGGCAAAGTAGCCGTAGTGGGTGGCAGCGGGTCATCAGTTATTCAAAGTGCCATGACCTCAGGCGCTGACGCAATTATTACGGGTGATGTGAAACACCACACTTTTGTTGACTTCGAGAGCGATTTATTTATCGTTGACATAGGACATTATGAGAGCGAAAAAATAGCGATGAACATTTTTTACGATAATCTTACGAAAAATTTCCCTAACTTTGCCGTCTGCAATTCAAAAACTAATTTGAACCCTATTAACTATTTGTAACTATATGACTACAAGCGATAAACAAATTTCACCGGTCGATTCGGTGACCGAAAAACTGAAGGCACTATATAGATTGCAGTGTATTGATAATGAAATTTTCAAAATTGAAACTTTGCGGGGGGAGCTTCCGCTTGAAGTTCAGGATCTTGAAGATGAAATGGCTGGACTTGAAACACGCTTAAACAAAATCAAGGGCGAAATAAAGGAACTTGAAGGCGAAATAGCCATGAAGAAAACTGAAATCGTTAACGCCCAGGCAATGATAAAAAAATACGAAGAACAGCAAATGAACGTGCGTAACAACCGCGAATTTGAATCATTGGCCAAGGAAGTTGAATTTCAACACCTTGAAATTGAACTTTGCGAAAAACGTATCCGCGAATTCACAGGCATGATTAAGCAAAATCAGGATGTGTATGACAGAACCAAGAAAACCTTTTCTGAAAAATCTGCTGATTTAGAACACAAGCGTGCCGAACTGGATTCAATCATTGCAGAAACAAGATTAGAAGAGGAAAAGCTTATAAAAAACCGCGAAGATGTTAAAAAGCTGATTGAAGATCGATTGTTAAACGCTTACACACGTATCCAAAAAAATGTAAGAAATCGCCTGGCTGTTGTTACATTCGACCGCGAGTCCTGTGGCGGATGCTTTAATGCCATACCTCCGCAAAGAATGGTTGACATCAGTCATCACAAGAAAATCATTGATTGCGAATATTGTGGAAGGGTTTTAATTGACCCAGTGACTGCCCAGGAAGTTTTGGAAAGCATGTAACACACCAAGTTTCAATAGTAAAAAAACAGGGCCCGACAAGCCCTGTTTTTTATTGTGGCAAATGCATCTGAAAATTTCCCTTAAAAACTCAAATCAGGAGATAGAATCTAAAGTCTGTTCTCTATTACACTCCAATCCAATAAGTTCCAGAAATTTTCAATATATTTTGGGCGGGCATTTTGTGTGTCAAGGTAGTAGGCATGTTCCCACACATCAATGACCATAAGGCATTGTATCCCCGTTTTCATTGGTGTATCAGCGTTCGATGTCTGCACAATAGCCAGTTTTCCGTCACTGTTCCTGACAAGCCAGGCCCAGCCGCTTCCAAACAGAGTAGTGGCTGCCTTATCGAAATCAGTTTTGAATTGTTCGAACGAACCAAAGTTTTCAGCGATCAGATTAGAGAGATTGCCGGCAGGCATTTTCTTTGGTGATGCTGAAAATTGTTCGAAATAAAACGTGTGGTTCCACACTTGTGCCGCATTATTGAATACACCTCCCGAGCTTTTTCGGATAACATCAATCAGCGTCATTTCCTCAAATTCAGTTCCCTTTATCAGATTGTTGAGGTTGTTTACATAAGCCTGGTGATGTTTTCCGTGGTGAAACTCCAGTGTTTTCTGCGAAATGTGCGGTTCTAACGCGTTGATGGCGTAATGCAATTTGGGTAATTCGTGTGTCATAAAAAAAACAGTTTAATTCGTATGGCAAATATACAAACTAAACTGCTAAATGTTTAAAAAACTTTCCGGCCTTTGAGCATTTGAGGGAATTTGAAGTGTGTTTTGCTCAATGTGCAGATGTGTGTGCTGATACAGTTATGTGAATTGTGCAGATGTGTTGGCCGGAAAGTTTTATTGTTAGTCCTGTTAATATTCTCGTTATTTTGATTTTACATAAAGTTCTTTTGCCTTTTCCCAATTTACAACGTTCCAAAAAGCGTTGATATAATCCGGTCGCCTGTTTTGATATAGCAAGTAATAAGCATGTTCCCAAACATCCAGTGCCAAAATGGGTGCACCTTTCAACTCGCTGACATCCATTAATGGGTTGTCCTGATTGGGTGTACTACCCACAATAAGCGTCCCATTTTTACTCACCAGCCAAGCCCACCCTGAACCAAACCGGGAGGCTGCAGTAGCGTTAAATTTCTCGCGCATGGCCGAAAACGACCCAAACTCCTTGTCAATTGCCTTACCCAGTTCCCCTGTTGGCTCTCCTCCTCCTTTTGGAGACAACAATTCCCAAAACAAGTTGTGGTTATAATATCCACCCCCATTGTTTCTTACAACGGTTTCATACTTGCTTATATTGTGTAAAATTTCCTCTATTTTTAAATTTCCCGCATTGTCCTGTAACGCTGCATTCAGGTTATTGGTATAGGCACCATGGTGTTTCGTGTGGTGAATTTCCATAGTTCTGGCATCAATGTGGGGCTCCAAAGCGTCGTAGCTGTATGGTAATTTTGGTAATTCGAATTTCATAGTTTCTGAGTTTTAATTTTTTTTTGATTGTTTAAAAGTAGAAACACACAAAAAAGAAAAATGTTCAGATATAAAGATGTTTAATTCCTGTATATTTTATAAAGTATTCCGAAATCGCTGTTTTTTTATTACCTAAGGTTCGTTATCAATCTGATTATCTAATGGTATATATAAAAAGACTTAATTCGACGTCATCGCGAGCAGAAATGAAGCATTCTCCATAATCAGGCTCAAAAGATCGCCACAATACCTCGAACTGACAAATCAGCGACTTTATAGACAATTCCACTAAAAAACAACTTAGCTTTCGGGGTTTTAGCCCAAATCCTTTATTTGTGGTGACTTATTGGGGTTAGACTTATTGCTTCCTTAAATTTCTTCACGCAGCATAAACTCTTCAATCTTTTTAACCGCATGGTGATAGGAGGCTTTCAAGGCTCCCACGCTGGTTTCAAGAATTTCGGACATGTCGTTGAACTTCATCTCGTCGAAATATTTCATGTTGAAAACCAGACGTTGCTTTTCGGGAAGTTGCTGGATGGCTATATGGAGTTTGCGTTGAATTTCATCGCCGGAAAACTCCGTATCAGCATGGAGCGAGGCTATAACACGGTCGTTAATTTCCCCGGTGCCGGCCATCAGGCGTTTTCGTTTATCGAGAAAACTGAGGGTTTCGTTGGTAGCTATGCGGTAAAGCCAGGTAAACAGTGACGATTCTCCCCGAAAGGAATCGAATCCCTGGAAAACTTTTATGAAGGTATTTTGGAGGACATCATCGGCATCGTCGTGGCTGATGACCATTTTTCGGATGTGCCAGTAGAGCCTTTGGCCATATTCCGATACTAAAAGCCCGAAAGCATGATTGCGGCTGCTTTCGGACTTCATAAGTTCAACTATCTTGTTGTCAAGCGGTTTGTTGCTCATTTACAAGGTTTGACATTTGCGGTTTTATTTTTCCGCTTAAGGACACTTTCAACAGCTTCGACGATGTTTCGGGTATCGAGTCCGTACTTTTGGAGCAATTGCTCGCCGGTTCCGCTCTCGCCAAATTTATCGTCAACGGCCACGTACTCCATTGGAACGGGCAGTTTACGAACCAGCACCTGTGCAATGCTGTCGCCCAATCCACCATTCATTAAATGTTCCTCGGCAGTGACAACGGCTTTTGTTTTTGCCACGGACTGTAAGACTGCATCTATGTCCAAAGGTTTAATGGTATGGATATTTATTAATTCAACATCAATATTTTTTGCTGTCAGAATTTCAACGGCCTCCATCGCTTTCCACAGCAAATGCCCTGTGGCAAAAATGGTTACATCTTTTCCCTCTTTTAGTTTCCAGGCTTTGCCAATTTCGAACTGCATGTCGGTGGGGGTGAAATTGGGCACTTTAGGGCGTCCAAAACGGAGGTAAACCGGCCCATCGTATTCGGCCGCGGCAATAGTGGCGGCTTTTGTCTGGTTAAAATCGCAAGGGTTAATGACTACCATGTGCGGCAGAGCTTTCATCAGTCCAAGGTCTTCCATGGTTTGGTGCGTGGCACCATCTTCGCCCAAGGTAAGCCCGGCATGCGATGCGGCAATTTTCACGTTTTTGTTGCTATAGGCAATGCTTTGGCGTACCTGGTCATAGACGCGACCCGAAGCGAATTCGGCAAACGTTCCGGCAAACGGAATTTTTCCACCAATGGTCAATCCGGCAGCCACGCCCATCATGTTGGCTTCGGCAATTCCGGCCTGGAAAAAGCGGTTTGGATAGGCCGAAATAAATTCGTCCATTTTAAGGCTGCCAATGAGGTCGGCACAGAGGGCAACCACGTTTTCGTTCTTTTTTGCGGCTTCGACAAGCCCCACGCCAAACCCCGAACGGGTATCTTTATCACCGGTATTTTTGAAAAGAGTCATAATTTTCAGCATTTTTAATTAACGATGACAAAGGTAATCATTCATTTTTAATTGAGTTGTATTTTCATATGTTTATAATTTTTCGGTTTACGGCCATATGGAACTTCATGCCGACTTTAATCATGCTCTTGTGTGTCGAAAAATCGGTTGTCGGCATGGGCGTTTCATATGTTCAAAATTTT
>JBBISE010000059.1:0-17949 GCA_037441445.1 Salinivirgaceae bacterium | reverse complement strand
TTTAATCATGCTCTTGTGTGTCGAAAAATCGGTTGTCGGCATGGGCGTTTCATGGATTCTGAATTTTTATACACCGAACAGAAAAACCCATGTTAAAGCTGAAATGGTCTTTGTAAACCCTGGGCGAATAATAGTACAACGCCCTGTACCATGCACTTTTGTTGTCAAAAGTTGCGTTTGACCACCAAAAGCCGTAATCATGAATGTATTTGAATTCTCCGCCAAGGTTTCGATATCCGCCCGGCAAAGCCCGAAAACCTGATGAATTTGTAGCTCCCGCGTTTGTGGCAGTCCAATAATCCGAACCTTTTATTTTCATTTTTCCCCCAGCAACGGCTTCTCCTTTTAATGAATCGACTAGCATTTGCCAATCCTCTTCTGTTGGCACTCGCCAGCCATTGGGACATAGTTTTTCGGTTTTAATAGCGTGCCAATTGTACAATGCCCCGTAATTTTGTCGATATAATTCGGGCAAATTCTGGTAATAGCAATAGGCCGCGGTATCAGCCGAAACCCACGTTGCAGAATCGGGGGCGTCTAAAATAGGTGTACTATCGTTTAGTCTTGTTGTTTTAAGGTTCTCGGCAAACCATATTTGACTGAAAATGGCGACAATTCTGTATTCATTTCCATCAACATCGGTTACAGTTTCCAATGAATGAAAAGGATCGTCAACCTCAGAATCTCTTTCGCAGGAAACAAACAAAACAATTATCCCGATAAGGAATAGAAAAAACACGATTAAGATTCTTGATTTTGAAGTAATGAGAGCCATGAATAGAAATGTTATAGATACTTTCCGGGAATGAGATAGTTTTTTACATAATCTTCAATTCCATCCTCAAGTGACCAAAAATCCTGGCGATACCACAGCCTTCTGAGTTTATCCATGTTTGCCTCTGTAAAATACTGGTATTTGTCGCGAATGTCTTCAGGCGTTGGAATAAACTCGATGTTTGGTTTCATGCTCATTGCATTAAACGTGTTCAATGTCAAATCAAGAAATGTTCGGCCTTTCCCCGTACCAACATTATAAATACCACTTCCCTTTCGCGTATTCATGAGAAAAAACATTACATCAGAAAGATCTTTAACATACACAAAATCGCGAATCTGGCCACCATCGGGATAGTCGGGGTGGTGTGATTTGAAAAGGCGCATTTTTCCGGTTTCTTTAATTTGGTTAAATGCGTGAAGTATTACTGAAGCCATTCTGCCTTTATGGTATTCATTGGGCCCATATACGTTAAAATATTTCAATCCTGCCCAAAAGAAAGGAGCGGAAGGTTGTTGTAGAGCCCAAATGTCAAAGTCGTTTTTCGACCTGCCATAATCGTTTAAGGGTTTAAGGCTTGGAATAATGTCATGGTTGTCGTCATACCCCAATTCCCCAAGTCCGTATGTGGCCGCACTTGATGCATACACCAACGGAAGCCCGTACTGAGTGCATTTATTCCAAACGGTTTTACTATAGTTCAGGTTTAGTTCGTCATAAACTGATTTGGCAAAGCCAGTAGTGGCCGATTTTGCTCCAATATGAAAAACGAATTGCACCCAGCTATGGTTTTGATCTAACCATTCAAAAAAACGGTTACGATCAACCCTGAGGGTAATCTGTTTGTTATCAAGATTTTTGTTTTTCAGTGGGTTGGAGAAGTCATCAACAACAACAACATCTTTAAAGCCGCTCGAATTTAGTTTTCCAACTAAATTGCTCCCAATAAACCCGGCGGCACCGGTAACTATAATCATGGTTTCTGTGTTTTTAGATTACAAAAATAAAAAAAAAGCATGAATGAAGTGTCTTTAACTCATCCATGCCTTAAAATATTGTCCTTTATTATTGATAATTAGCGCTGTTGTCTTGGTGTCTGTATCCCATTACAACAACATCATCAACACGATCCAACTTGCCATGCCAGTTAAGTAATGTTTGGTTTAGTATTTCACATTGCTCCGGCATAGGCTTTTTATGTATCTGTAATAAAAGTTCTCGGAAGTTTTTGCTCATAAATTTGCGCTTATCGGGTCCTCCGAATTGATCAACGTAACCATCAGAGAATGTGTAAAGTACGTCTCCGTGTTCCAAATCAATTTCATTGTTGGTAAAGGGCTCGCCCCCTTTAATATAAATACCAATAGGCATTTTATCGGCTTTGTAAACAACAGCCTCGTCTTTTCTTATAAGTACCAAGGGATTGTTTGCTCCGGCATATTGGCATTTATTGGTACGGGGATCGACAATGTACAGCGCAATGTCCATTCCGTCCTTGTTTTCGCCAACTTTTCCGGTTTGGTGTAATGATTGGATAATGTTGGCACGAAGTTGATTCAATATTTCACCTGCATTTAGGGTTTTCTCCTGACCAATAATCTGGTTTAGGAAAGATATTCCCATCATGCTCATGAATCCACCTGGAACACCGTGACCCGTACAGTCTGCAACGGCACAGTATTTTAACCCTCTGATTTCTGCCATCCAGTAAAAGTCTCCACTAACAATATCGCGTGGGAGGTATAAAATAAAGTAATCGCCAAACATACGGGAGACGGCCTCGGGTGGGGGCAATACCGCATTTTGTATTTTGCTGGCATACGTTATACTGCTTTTAATGTGTTCGTTTTGAACGAGAATTTTTTCACTTTGGGCTTCAATTTCTTCCTTTTGTGCCACAACTTCGGCGGTTCTCTCGGCAACAATTCTTTCCAAACGTTCTTTTTCAGCAATAAGCCGGCGGGTATAAATCTTGATGGTAATAACCATTACGGCAATGGCAAGTAAAATATACCCAATGAAGGCATAAATTGTTCTGTACCATGGAGGAAGTATTTTGAAGGAGAATTTTGCAACCGCACTTTCAACACCATACACATTTTTGGCTTTAACATGGAACGTGTAACTTCCTTCGGACAGGTTAGTAAAGTCTTTTTTGGGTTCGTTTGACCATGGCGACCATTGATCCCTGTAGCCTTCCAGCATGAAGCTATACACTGTTTTTTCGGGTTGCAGGTACCAAATAGCTGACCATTCAAAATTCAAGCTGTTATTCCGGTAGTCAATGGAGGGTATTTTTCCGGTGGGTTGATCAGGAATTATTTTCAATCTGTTGTTATCATATTTATAAAATGTGCCACCGTTTAAAATGTTGTCACCTGCCATGATTTTTCTGAACAGTACATCGAAAGACTCTTTTTCCTTGCTAAGACGCGTATAAACGAGTGTATCTGTTAAATCGTAAGAGTAGAGGGTAGTAGAGGCCCCAATATAAAGTTTGTTGCCGATAGCATAAAGGGCGTCAGCGGTGGTATTTGGTATGGTTTTGAAAGGGTAGCCACTAACCATCCATTTTCCGTTTTGGTCTTGAGTAAGGATTTCAATGGATTTCGAATTCTCAGAGGCTTCAGAAAAAACATAACCACCAGGTATTTTTATAAGTCGGTGTATCAGCCGGCCATTGAGAATTCCATCGAAGTCGGTGCTTTGAACCATCCTGTCCGTTTCGGCGTTGTATTCATATAGGCCATCATCGGTGCCGAAATAAGTTTTTCCATTTATATTCTCAATGAGCTGACCACAATATTTTGGTAATCCTCTCTCGGTAGAATATCTGTTTATTGTGTCATTTTGGGTAAAATCGGAAAACTTAATAATACCTTTTAAATAGTGTCCAACCCAAACATTTCCATTCCTATCTTCAGCAATGGTACGTAAATCTCCACTCAAATTGTGCGCATTGAATGCTTTGTCTTTGGTTATCCATTGCCCGTTTTCATACTCAATCCACGTAAATCCGCCCTCTAAAGCTAAATAAACACGATTTTTAAAAAATGCAGATTGGTACATTTTTTTTACCAAAAGCGAAGGGGTATGTTTTTCGGGTTCTTTATAAATACGTTTTGATTTATATCCATCAATTTCGTAAACTCCGCCATCAATGGCATGGGTACCTGCAAGCAATATTTCTTTTCCGGATTTTGGGTCTTTGAAAATAAGAAGATTCCAAGTGGTGTTTTTAATGTTTTCTACTGGCTTAAATACGAGAACTCCCATATCGTCTATATCACTGGCGAAGAGACCCGACATGGTAGCAACATATAACCTTCCTTTAAATTCAATAATGTCCACAATCATTCCGGTATATCCGCTTTTTTCATCAAATTTTTTGAGGGGTGAATTTATGTCTAGATACGCCAGTCCATTGTTCAATGTTAGCCACATTAATGGTTTCTCGTTGTATTCGGGTGGTTCCTGATAAAGCAATGTTACACTTTCGTCATTCAATCCGTATTCAGTGTTCAGTAAACTAAGGACTTCTCCTGTTTTGCTAACTTCAATAAAACTACACTTTCCTCCATAAACATAGCCCAAACCAAAGTTTCCGTTGGCCATTTTTATCCCGTTATAGAGTGTTCCTCCTTCTTTTTTTATGTAGGTTGCTATTTTGCCTTTAAGGCTCCAAGGTTTAAACTCATTGGTCTTTGGTATAAATAGGAATAAATCACTCGTTCCTGTTGCTATTAGAGAAGTGTCTTGTCCATATGGCATTATGGCAAATATGTTTTTTCCAATCAATTTTTCGGAATTAGGGACAACTTGAATAGTGTCGCCCACCAATTTATGAAGTCCGTATTTGAAACTGCCGATATAGATATCTCCATCGATGAGGAACGAGAAAAAGTTTGCGGTGTTTGTTGATTTCCCCATATCAATTGTAGAAACCGAATCACCATCGAAAATAGCTATGTATTGTCTTGAATTAAAAATTATTTTTTGATTGTAAGAATAGGCTTTCCATACGTCTGTAGTGAACTGCTTCCTCACAATTGTGTCTCTGAACAGAGGTAAAAATGATTCATAATTCAAGGTGCCAGTGGAGTCAGGTTTCAATCGTCCAATTTCCCCTACTGCCCCGATGTAAACAACGCCGTCGTCTCCAACTGTTAATGCCCTGACCATGGATTTATTGGGAATGGAAATTTTTCTCCAGGTTGTTCCGTCAAATTCCATGACCCCTTCTGACGTTTTGCCTATGTAATATACTCCACGTTTATCACGTACAATTGACCAGTTTTGTTCCTCGCCATTGTAATCGTTCATAGTGTAATTCTTCATCTCAGGCAACCCTGAAAGGTTTATTTGAGCCTCTAAGTAGTTGACTGTCAGTGTTATAATTGTGATTATGATTATAATTATGTATGCTCTTATCATCATGTTCGGGATTTTGGAGGATCATACAAAAATACAAAAAAATGGGGAACATGTAGATCCCTATAAAAAAAAACTTAGAAATAAAAAAGGCAGAAGTTTAATTCCTGCCTTTAAATTTGAAATTATTATTGGTTACAAATCTTTCGGTATAACCGGGAAAATCTCTGATTGGTATTTTCCGGTTACCAATTTTTCGCGACAGGCATCGAAGGCGTCTAATGTTTGTTTTACGTCTTCGAGTGTATGTATGGCGGTTGGGATTAATCGGAGCAGGATGTGTCCTTTGGGGATTACCGGGTAAATTACAACGGAACAGAAAATGCCGTGATTCTCGCGTAAATCCATAATCAGGCTCGTTGCTTCAATAATGCCTCCATGCATGTAAACCGGTGTTACTGGCGACTCGGTGCAACCGATGTCATACCCGCGTTCACGCAATCCGCTCTGAAGTGCGTGTACAATCTTCCAAAGATTTTCCTTTAGTTCAGGTTGTGTTTGAAGTAAATCCAAACGTTTCAAGGCTCCGAATACCATGGGCATTGGCAACGATTTGGCAAAGGTCTGTGAACGCATATTATAACGCAGATAATCAACTATCTCTGTTTCAGCAGCAATGAATGCACCAATGCCAGCCATTGACTTTGCAAATGTGGAAAAGTATAGATCGATTTCGTTTTGTACACCAAAATGTTCGCCTACGCCGGCTCCGGTTTTTCCCATAGTTCCAAATCCGTGGGCATCATCAACCAATAAACGGAAGTTGAACTCTTTTTTAAGGGCTACAATCTCTCTCAAATTGCCTAAATCGCCGGCCATGCCAAAAACGCCTTCGGTAATTACCAAAATGCCTCCGTTGGTTGTTTCAACCAGTTTTCGGGCACGCTCTAATTGTTTGCGAAGGTTTTCCATGTTATTATGGGGGAACACGAAACGTTTTCCTATGTGCAGACGCAAACCATCTAAAATGCAGGCGTGTGATTCGCTGTCATAAACAATCACGTCGTTTCGGTCAACCATGGCATCAATAATGGAAACCATTCCCTGATAACCATAGTTTAAAAGGAAAGCATCTTCTTTTCCAACGAATTTGGCCAAACGGCGTTCCAGCTCTTCATGGTATTTTGTTTGACCCGACATCATGCGCGCGCCCATGGGGTATGCCATGCCATATTTTTCTGCGGCTTCGGCATCCGCTTTTCTAACTTCTGGATGGTTTGCCAACCCTAAATAGTTATTCAAGCTCCAGGTTAATACTTCTTTACCATGGAATGTCATCCTTGGTTGGATTGGGCCTTCCAGCTTGGGAAAAGCAAAATATCCATGACCTTGTTTTTGATACTGACCGATGGGTCCGCGGTTTGCTTTTACTTTTTGAAAAATATCTATCATATTGATGACTTTAGTATTGTACAAAATTGGGACAAAGGTATTGGTTTTGTTACTTAAGGCAATACGTTTTTATGCTTATAGTTTAATTTCAAACTGGTCCGATTCTAATGCTACGAAACCAACCTCCCGCAAGTATGCAGCGTGGGTTTCATTTTTTCCTGTCGTTACAAGTCGTTCGAAACCTTTTTCTTTAAAGTATTGCTTGTTGCTTACGAAAATATGGCGGCCAACTTTCATGTCACGATACTCGGGAATGACAAAGTCCAGGTTTATGTTCAAAGTTTTATTCTCCTCCGTTTTGCCCAGAATTACACCGGCAACATTCATGTTTCGCAAGGTTACTATACCAACATCGTATTTGTCAATGTCGAAGACAAAGTCAGGCTGATAGTGTTTTATCTGCTTTTTGAAATGCTCAAGAAAACAACGAATGTAGTCTCCTTTGATGGGCGGCTGGATAATCCGGAATTCCTCACTGCGATTATAAAGCCGATAGAGTTGGTAAAGATTGACAAAGACTACAATTCCGTTAAGAATTCCCACTGGCAGGGCTCCAATCAGAAAACCATAGATGGAAAAAAGCAATGCACCCGTTAAATTGACGATGCGCAATTTTACCAACGAACTCATCATCATACTGATGACAATAATGACAGAGGCTAAATAGCCTATTAGTTCTAAAAAATTTAAGCTCATAAATTCAAATATGTTTAGTTGTTAATAGAAAAGACATTCTTGCCTGGTACACTCCAGGTTTTGGGAAACAAAGGAGCACTGAATTTTTTCGGGTATGGGCAGAATAATGTTGAAGTCATCGGCCAATTGATTTCTGATTTGCAGGATACCAAAAAACGTGCTACGTTTACAGCATCTTGGTCCTCCATAACGGGCTACATTTAGCAGTGTGTTGGCCGTAGCCTGATTTATGTAGGCATAGTTCCTGTCCTGAAGTTGATCCACGCCTAAAATGATGCTAAAAAACATCCCAACGCCCATTGCTCCTCCACAGGTACCGTGGGTGGCACAAATTCCATCATGAATACGTAAAGCCCTCATTTTGGCTTCCTTCAGCATTTCGGCTTTCTCGTCGTATCGGTTTTGATGGTTTAAATACACCGATGTCATTACACATGGTACAAGTAGGTGGTGCTCAGCTCCATGGGTTTTTATCTTGCTGGAACGGAAAATTCTGTTGACTAACTCAAAAGGTTCAATCCCTTGGTATTTAGTGCACTCTTGTATTATTATTTCATATACGTCGCGTCGTGAGCATTCATCGCAAACAAAGTGGTCGTTGACACAAAGTACACTCGTTCTGATGTTTGTGCCACAATGATAGCACTCGCATAGCCGACTTTCTTTCTTATACAAAAGAGGTTCTCCGCAAATGCTGCACGTGTTGTGCTGCATTAGATATTTTTTTGGTATTTGTGCCACTATTCCTCAAATAAAACAAACTCGAACGGAATTTTAACAAGGTTTTGGAACATCTCCCCGTCACGTAAAGTTTCATCGTCTTCGTACAACCAAATAATGGTTATGTGCTTTCCTGAATTCACTATTTCGGAAAGGCGACGTAAAATTATCAAAAGATAACGGCTTGAAACTGAATTGAAATACTCGGCTTCTATTTTTAACCTGATTTCATGGTCAATTTGGGGAAATACCCTGTTAATGTATTGTACAATGGTATCAAAAAGCCGGATAGGATCTTCGGGATAAGAACGCCCTGTTATCTCGTATGTTTTGCTATCAGGGTCAAATATAACCCGTGGCGATGATTCAGTTTGTTCAATAATCAGATGTTCCATCTTGTCTTGCAAAGGGTTAGATCATTTGTTGGTTTTTGCAGCCGCGTATTCAACCACGACAATTGAAACTATTCCGCAGATTATGCAAATAAGGGCGGGAACAAGGTATGAATCGGACTGTGTTATAGTTTCGTATGTGCCAGGCATAACGTTTTCTGTTAGTAGAGGCCTTACTGCTCCATGTCTATCAATATAAGTTTCAACCACAGTCTTCCATGGCCAAATAATAGCCAGTGAGCCAAGAATAAAACCAGTTAATAATGATATGGTTTGATCCTTGTATTTTTTGAAAACCCAACTCAGGACGTAACTGAAAGCAACTATTCCTACTACAGCCCCTATTCCAACCGGAATAAGAACTGAAAAATCGAAATTGCTTACGGCATCGATCATAATCAACTGGTAATTACCCATTAACAGAAGGACAAATGAGCCACTCAGGCCTGGTAAAATCATGGAACAGGCGGCCATAATACCCGCAAAGAAATTGTAAAAAACAGTGTTATTTTCTTTGGCCGGAGAAAGCAGGGTGAACAGGATGGCTGCGGTGAACCCTACAATAAATAAGGCAATGACTACGCATGACCATTTAGAGATTGTTTTTCCAACGTAATACACTGAGGCTAAAATCAACCCAAAAAAGTATGCCCAAACAAGTACCTGGTAGTTTTGGAAGAGGTACTCCAACAATATGGCAAAACTGATAATGCTCATCCCAATCCCAGCAAAAACGGAGACAAGGAAATAGAAATCTGTATGTTGAATGAATTCTTTGATTTTCCAGGAAAAGAACAGCCTGGCAGCCTTCAGGTTCAGCGATTTAATGGCATTAATTAATCGTTCAAAAATACCGGTAATGAGGGCAATAGTACCTCCACTTACTCCGGGAATGACGTTTGCCCCTCCCATGGCCAGGCCTTTTAAAAAGGCCATTATGCATTGTTGCATTTTTCTGTTGTGTTAGGTTCTTCTCTTTTCGATGGCAATGTTGTTGTACTCAACAAACGGTTTCCATAGCAGGTCGCGGTAATCTTTTCTGTTGAACCGGTCACATTCCTCAATGGAACTTACATGTTTGGTTGTGTAAATCAATTCTTCCATAAGTTCCGGTGATCGGCGGACACCTTCTCCAATATTAATGAGCACTACATCTCCGTTGTTGAGTTTTCCGTGATGCAATGCTTCGAAAAAGCCACCCACAGCTATACAGGAAGCAGGTCCAATTCGAACGTGTGTTTCGTAGGCAATCATGCGGGCGACATCCACAATGTTTTTTTCGGCAAATTCAAGCATCTCGCCTTTGCTTTTGTGAACAAGGCTCGCAATTACGGGATAGGTGGCAGGGTTTCCGGTTGCCAGGGTTGGTACGGCAGTAACCGGGCTTTCTAAAATTGGATAATCATTGAGCCATCCATTGGGAAACCCATTAGCCTTGGATTTTCTATATCCTTGAGTCATTGGGGCGCATTGGTCGGGTTGTATCATGAAAAATCGCGGCAGTTTTCCCAGCAAACCTGTATCTTTCAGGTCGTGGTAGGCCTTATCGATGGCTATGGGGCCAGTCCCGCCACTGAGGGCCTGAATGTACACCGTGGGCATTTTTTTCATCTGTCTCAGCCATTCAAAAACCATGGTTTTCTTGGCTTCAACGCGCATAGGGTCAACATTTCCGCCGGACAGCAAAATATTGTATTTTTCATTAAATTGGGCGGCCACTTTTTTAGCGGCGGCATAATCGCCCTTAACGCGGTATATTCGCTGTCCGTAACTGTTGACTTCGGCCTCATTGGCTTTAAGAGCATCCTGTGGAATAAAAATGGAAATAGAAATTCCGGCTTTAGCCAGGTAATGGGCATAGGCATTGGCAATGTTGCCGGTGCTGGCTATGCAATACTCGGTTATTCCATTTTCTTTTAAAACGCTGGCGGCCACTGAGGCAGCCACATCTTTGAGGGTGCCGGTACCATTGTTGAGATCGTTTCGGAAGGCAAAGACTTCTATATCAAGACCGTATTGTTTTTTTGCAAAATCGGACAAGAAATCCCACTGGTTAACCGGAATGGCTCCCTCGCCCGAAGATATGATATTGTTGCGATTGTTTAACGGAAGAAAGTCAAAATATCTCCACAAATCCTGGTTCGTATAAGCTTTATCGTTTATAAGGTGGGCTACTTCAGCACTGTCTTTTGCATACTCGGTGAAAACAAATTTATGTTTGCACAAGGGGCATGACTGATTGTGGGCAAACCACTCCTGAAAGTCTTTAATGATGTAATTGCATTTGAGGCAGCGAAACCGGAATTTTCTTGATTGCTCCATTTTGGTTGGATTTTTAAAGGTTAAATTATGGAAAAATCGTCACTGTCGTTTCTGACAAAGGTATTGATTAGTTTTTTGAAATTGCCGAACGAGTAGATTTTCGGATAAAAGATGGCAAAGTTATCGAAAGCGCCCGGATTGAGAGTCAGTGCCTGAGCGAAGCTTTGTTCGGCTGCGGCAATCTGGTTTTTCTCAATCAGACAGGCTGTTTTGTGAAAATAGAATTCTGCCTCAGTCTGAAAGATTTCAATTGCTTGGCAGGCAATCTCGTAGGCACTTTCAATACCTTGTCCGAAATAGGCCGTTATAAAGCGCATTATCCACGATTCCTTATCGTTGGGAGAATAATGTGTAGCCCTTTCAAAGGAGCGGATGCCATGCTTGTCGAAACCCAGTTCTAATTGAACAGCACCCAGATACCGCCAGTAGGCACCGTTGGTTGGGTTTAGCTTCAGTGCTTTACGAAAATAGAGGTAACTTTCGTGATATTGGTGTTCGTTGTAATACACTTCTCCAATCCCAAACCAGGTTGCCCCGTATTCCGGATCAATAGCTAGGGCTTTCTCGTAGGTTTCGAGTGACTTATTGTAGTCGCCCAATTTTAGATAGCATTCGGCAAGAAAACAATAAACCGTTGCCAGTTCACTGTCGTACCGAATGTACTCTGTCAATACATCAATAGCCTTTTGGTACATTCCCTGTTCGATGTAAAGGTCGGCTAAATCGACAACGGGCAACGTAAAACGCGGGTCGATAGCAATGGCAAACTCGAACGATTCAATGGCCTTTCCAATTTCCCCCAATTCCCAATGGGCATCGCCTTTTTGATACCAGATTAGTTCTTCGAACGGATCAGAGGCAAGGACATCGTCGTAAAGTTTTATTTCCTCATCATAGTCGCCGGATTCGTGGTAACAATTGGCTAACTCAAATACCAACTCGGGATTGCCTGGTTCTTTTTCCAAAAGCTCAACGATATATATAATAGCTTGTTGTAGATTGTTTTCTGATTTATAGGCACGGGCAATAACCAGATAAACATCAAATATCTCATCCTGTTCGGCCAACTCAATGGCTGTGGAAAATTGTTTTTTTGCCTGGCTTTGTTGTCCGCGTTTTAAGTAGTAAACTCCCCAGCAAATATATACCTCGGGGTTTGTTTCTTCAAGGCTGCGAGCCAGTTTTATAACTTCAAGGGCTTTATTTAAATCGTTTTTGAGCAAAAGCGATTGTGCTTTTTTTATAAGGATTTCGGTTGAATAGGGGTGAAATTTTAATGCCATGTCTATGGCCTTTGAGGCTTGCGAACTTTGATAAAAATCAACATAGTAGTCAATAATATCTACAAACTCGTTTACATCGAAATATTCTACGCGGTTGTCTTTGAGCATATTTTCGAACCGCCTGATTAATCCCAGTTGTTCTTCATCCCAAAAATCAGGTTCAAAATCCATATTCGAATTATTTTACAGCAAAGATAACGCTTTTTGGTGACTGTACATGTGTACTTTGAATGACCACTGTATGTGTTTATTAACAACTTTACAATTTAGAATGTTTTTCGAGTCTTTCTATTTGTTTGATTTTTTGACATATAGACAAAATTCCACAAAACGTAATGTGATGTGGAACATGTTGATGATTTTTTGAAAAAACGTTGTATGGCTCATTTTTTTTTGCTGCTGCTAATGAATCGGCCAAATTCGGCATCCAGTCCCATGATATGGTTGTACCACCATGAACGGATAAAAGAAATTACTTCGGTGGGGTCAGTTCCAGTCTCTTCGTGAAAATTGAAATTGAACATAGCAATGGTGTAGGTGTACTTTTTGTGGCTTTGTTTATGTTTTTCGTAATTGGGGTAGTTCATTTTAACCATAAGTTCTTCTTCGGTCTCGAAATGGTGCAACCCATAATCCGTAAGTTGGTTTAGCAAAGTTACAAATTTGCCTGACCTGGGGTTGAGGGTTCCTTTTTCAATGATACTGTTAATTAAGTCAAACAATTCGTGGTGCTGTTGATCAACTTTCCGGTCTGAAAGTGTCAGCGAATCGTCCCAAACCAGTTTTTCTATTTTGGCCTCCATAAGGTCTTTTTGTTCTACTTGGTTTCAAAATGTATTCCGGTTTTTCGAAAAGTGAAAAAGTTTACTGTCCAAGCTTTTGTTGTTTTACAAATCAGGTTAATTTATTCCGTGTGCCCGAAATTCGGGTGCATAGGACTTGTCGGTTTTCATGATGTGCGAAACGAGCCAATCCTGCAGAAAATGTACTATATCCAAGGCTACCGACACATCTCCCTCATCGAATTTTGATTTGAAATCCTGCACTTTTTGCACGAATTTTTTATGCTGCTCAATATGTTTGGTTGTGGAGGGGTAATTAATTTTCTTAAATATATCCTCTTCAAAACCAAAGTGATAAACCGTATAGTCAACCAACTCCACTATTACTTTTTTTAACTCCGATCTGCTTTTGGACTGACCATATGTTTGGTACAATTTGTTTATCAAATCGAATAGCTTGCGGTGTTGATCATCGATACTGCGGATGCCAATTTTATATGTATCGCTCCAACCAATCAGTAAGGTTTGTCTTGTGCCTGATTTTGTTTTTCCTGCCAACTTAAAGAACCCAATTGATTCTTTAAGCTGTTCGGCCTGGCTGGCAAATTCTTCGGCGCTTGTTGCCAGCTCTTCGCTCGATGCGGCATTTTGTTGAATTACTGTGTTCATTTGCTGCACCCCATTGTTTATCTGCTCGGCTCCGTGGTTCATTTCATTGCTGGAAGCGGCTATTTCTTTAATCAACTGTGCCGTTTTGTCCACCTCAACGGCCAGTTTTTGGGCATTTTGGAGTGTTTTTTCTGTACTTTGGAACGATGTTGTCGAAAGCCGTGTAATTTCATCGGCAGCAATTCGGCTGCGCTCGGCAAGCTTTCTGACCTCGGTGGCCACTACTGCAAAACCTTTCCCGTGTTCGCCTGCGCGAGCGGCCTCAACAGCGGCATTCAACGCCAAAAGGTTTGTCTGGAAAGCAATGTCGTTGATAATGCTTATCTTGTCGTTAATCACGCGTATGGCTTCCATGCTTTGCAAACTGGCCTTCTCGGTATCTTTCATCATAACAACCGCATCGGTGTAAATTTTCTCTGCAACCCTGCTGTTCTCGGAGTTTTGATGGATATTGGCAACCATCTCCTCGATTGAAGAAGAAATTTCTTCGGCTGATGCGGCTTGCTCCGATGCGCCCTGTGAAACAGTTTGTGCTGCAGAACTTATTTGATCGCTTCCGTTGACAATGTTATCGGCTCCGGAGGTAATAATGCCCACTATTTCACTCAAACGGGCGTTCATTTTATTGAAAGAATTGATTAACATTCCTATCTCATCGTGAGTATCGACTTTAATTTCATGACCAACAATCCCGTTTGATAAATCCATGAAATAGGGGAGGATTGTCTTTATTTGATTTATAATTTGTGTTTTGACCGTTGTATAAAACAAAATAACGATAATTAGGGTAAGGCTTAAAACTACGACGAAAATGAAGTTTGATGTTTTTTCCCTGGCCGAATTGGAGTTAACAATCACCGTTACTAATTCATTTAAAGCAGTTAGAAGCGGAGTGCTGTTCAATTCGATGAATTTTATGGCTTCCTCACTTTTTGCAGAACTAACGTTTGATGTTATTTGATCGGCGTGCATTTTATATTCCTTCCAAAGGTTTTGGATTCTGTCAAATTCCTTCGGAAATTTGTTTTTCAATGCAGCAATTTCCACGTTTCCCGGAACTTCTGGGGCAATTCCTCCATTGCTTAGTGTGTTTATTGACTTGTCTAACAGCGATATGGATGATATCAGGATAGATTTATCGGTGTTTGGGTTGCGAAACGCTATTTCAGCATGATAGGCAATTCGTTGCGATAACATCCGGTTTCTTCCGGCAATGTCAACCATGACATTTTCGACGGTATTGTTGTTGGTCAGGAACAAGATAAAAGATGTTGCCGACAACGAAATAAGGATAGCGAAAAAAAGACTGATTTTTCCGGTAATTGTCATGTTTTTGAGCGTGTTCATGCTTTATGGAATTTAGTATGGTGTTTTGGGGTGGTTTTGGGTTTTGATTGATTCTCAAATATAGATAAATCGGTCGATAATTCCAAAAAATCTAAATTAAAATACAGGGATTATAACTTGTCTATCTTGCTAATCAAAGATTTAAAATTTCACGAAGTCGGCATCGCTTGTTGTTTCTTCCAGCTTCAGATACACGCCTTTTCCGCTTTTAGTGCTTCCGTTGCCATCAATTTTGTGACCATTGGTATGGAATCCGTTTTTGCCATTTAAACCAGAGTGCCCGTTTCTGCCATTAAAACTGTTATGTCCATTTGAGGTGTGGTTTGAATGCCCTTTCATTCCATTTCTGCTTTTCAGGTTTTTCATTTTTTGATGATGGTTTTCATTTCCTGTCCTGAAATAGGATATAGCTGCTTCAAGCGCTTGTGCCTGACCGCTTAGTTCTTCGGCAGCCGTTGCCATCTCTTCGCTGGCTGCGGCATTCTGTTGGGTGGTTGTATTCAGCATGTTAATAGCGTTGTTGATTTGCGACGAGCCCTGCTCAAGCTCCGAACTTGCCGAGGCTATTTCTTGCAACAACGAGGTGGTTTTTTCTACCTCAGGAATTAGTTCAAGCAGTCGTGTAGTCGAAAGCTCAGTAACTTCAAGGCTCCGCTTCGAAAGAATGCCAATTTCGGCAGCGGCAACCTGGCTGCGGTCTGCTAATTTGCGCACTTCAGCAGCAACAACGGCAAATCCTTTTCCATGTTCTCCGGCGCGGGCAGCTTCCACGGCTGCATTAAGGGCAAGTATGCTGGTTTGTCGGGCTATTTCGTTGATTATGGTAATTTTACTAACAATTTCCCGGACAGAATTCATGCTTTCTACCGATGCCTCCGAAACATTTTTCATGCCCAGTGCAGCGGCTTGCGCAATTTTCTCGGTTTGTTGAGCATTGGCGTTGCTTTGTTCAATATTGGCGGCCATTTCTTCCATGGAACTGGAAACTTCTTCAGCTGCCGATGCCTGTTCGTTTGCGCCTTGTGATTCGGTTTGGGTGCTTAGGCTGATTTCCTCGCTGGCGGTTGCAATAGTCTCGTATCCCATACGGATTTCGGATAAAATCTCTTTTAACTTATTGGTCATTTGTTGAATAGAACCAAAAATTCCGGTCGAGCTATTTTCATCATTAAATTCGTAAGTTAAATTTCCACTGGCAATTTCCCCGGCAATTTCCATAACCAAGGCTGGTTCTCCTCCAACATCTTTCATTACATTTCGCGTCAGGACAATAGAAACGGCTACAGCTAAAATCAGTCCTATTAAGATTCCAAAAAGAATTGAAATATTGGCTGTACCTACTGCAAAATCGCCATCTTGAATAGATGTGTTGGCTATTTCCTGATTGATATCAATAATTGAATTCAGTAAACCCATCATTTGTTCAAGCAGCTCGTAACTTCCATTCATTGAGTGCTTTTCTGCCTGTGCGTATATATTTACAACCCTTTCCGATTCGCTAATTATTGTTGTAAAATGCACGAAAACTTCTTCAGCCGATGGTAGCATTGTTGAAAGATAGACCTGTTGAGCCCCGCCCCGGTCTCCGCGCGAAAGCATGCTTTTGATCTTATGTACTGCTTCATGAAATTTGGCATGTGGCGCTTGTAGTTGATTTATGGCGTTGATTATTTCCGAATTCCGTGTTTGCAATGTCGGCAACCATTTTCCCAGGTTGCAGGCAGTTCGGTCATCGCCGCCATCGAATAATTTGCCGGTTCGTATGGCGTTTGATGCCTTGACCTGCAAGTTGTAATGATCGCCTTGGAATTTTTCTATGTTTTTAAGAAATTGCATGGGATAATGAATGTCAGCCGTGGCAAGTTCAGACATCAGTTTTTCAAACTCGGTGTTCTTTTGCCCCCATTGGTCTAAAACATTCCGAAACTGTTGATACTGTGCTGCTTCTTCACTTGTTTGCGGAAGTGGTTCGTATTTTTGCAAAGCCTCTTTAAATGCTGAATAGGATTTGTGCATATTCTCAATATGCTTTTGTTTTCCCTCGGATGTCAAATTTGGGTTGAGCAGTGTTCGTTGGGCCACAACCATCTTTCCCAGTTGTATTTCGGCATCTTTCAGGTACTCTATGCTGGGTAGCCTTACATCTACTACTTCATAAAAGTAGCCTGATACGCTCGACAATCCGGAATATCCAATTATCCCGATAATCATAGCTATTGCTGCCAATGTGGAAAAACCAAGCATAAGTTTCGAACGGAGGGTTAATTTCTGTGTTTTCATAATTGTGCATATTATAATTGTTTTCACTGTTTTACACTTATTGTCAGGATGCTATTCCATGTACACTTTTAATTTTTGGAAGAGCGTTTCGCGCGTAACCGGTTTTGTAATGATGTCGTTAAACCCCGATTCGAAACATTTTTCACGCATGTCGTTGTCCGCAAAGGCTGTTTGGGCAATAACTACGGCGCTTTGTTTCATTGACTTGATTTTTTTTGTTACTTCAATCCCATCAATGTCCGGCAAACGTATATCCATAAGAATGACTCGAATGTCATCATTATTGCGGAATTGTTTCAGAGCCGCCATGCCATCGTTGGCGTGAATAACGTTTACTTTTGAGTTTTGGAGCAAATCGTCGAGCAGTTGCGCATTGTCAAACTCGTCTTCGACAATCAGTATTTTTCTGTTTTGCCATTCAGGAACAATTGTTTCTGTTTGAATATGAGTGTTTTCTGGAGTTTCTGCCCGTTTCAACGGAATGACAAAATAGAATACCGAGCCATGGCCCAGCTCCGATTCAACCCATATTTTTCCACCCATAAGTTCGACAATTCCTTTTGATATGGACAGTCCCAATCCGGTTCCTCCGGCTCGTGGCGACAGATGTTTTTCGTCAACTTGCCTGAATCGCTCAAAAATTGCCTGATGCATATTTTTAGGGATACCAATACCTGAATCCTTGACGTAAAACAACAGTTTGTCTTCGTTTTGGATTTGGCAACCTACTTCAATGGTGCCTTTATCGGTAAATCGGTAGGCATTGTTCAATAAATTGGTCAGGGTTTGTCTAACACGCGTAAAGTCAGTAATTGTAAAGTTTCACCACGTTGTTGGGTGTAAAGTTTAAGATTTCCCGA
>JBBISE010000058.1:0-18227 GCA_037441445.1 Salinivirgaceae bacterium | reverse complement strand
CTCATGCTTAATTTCGCCCAATGGATCTGAATTTTTGTCCTCAAGATAAATAAGCCTGTCAATCCCTGTTTTTGACTTTATTGTACACGGAACATTCCCACTGGCAAAGCCTTGGCTGCCGTTGTAGCGCGAATTTACACGCCAAAGGGTTATAAACAAGTCAATACGGCCATTAGGTGCTTGTGCAGTTGGATATTGTTGCGCTGCTGAACTCCATTCGTCAAAGTCATTATTAATGCTTAGACCATTTGCAGTGAATACATCGTTCCCTGATAGGTTGTTTAATTGCGTGTAAATTTGATCAATTCCCGTATATCCCTGTGCAACTGTATTATAGTCCACCTGCATTATTTGAGGGTAATAATCGCCAAGCAGCACAAAGTTGCCAAAAGACATTTCGTGAAAATACTGTGTAATGATTGCGCTTAGTTGTTGATTAATTTCGGTCTGAAAGAATTTATCAGCGTTGTTTGGAAGCTGACCGGGTTGCCAGTTTGTCGAAGGGAGGTTGTATTCAGGATCGTTAGTCAATTCAGCAAACACAAGGAATGCATGCACAGTATCCCTCGGCGTAAACCACCAGCCATTATGGCTGTTTATCTGCCCAAAAGATATCAATGTGTAAAATAATGAGATTATAACAATGATTGTTTTTTTGTTTTCATGTTGTTTTGCTTGTTTGTTCGTAATTATTGTTTTATCACCTTATGGTTGCATGTGGTGTTTCCATTGGTTATTCTTATGATATAGACACCATTGCTCAAACCTGAGATATCAAAAGCAATTTTGGTATCTGTGCTTTTGTTATGAAGGATTTCCTTTCCGGACAAGTCAAAAACACCAATAGTCAGTTCCCTGCCCAGGTCGTTATCTGTAGTAACCATTCCGGTGGTGGGATTAGGAAAAAGGGCATATTCGATTTTTGTTTCTTCATCAATTGCTACATAAGAATAGTTAAATGGTGTGATGTAAAAATCGAAATCATCGATGACGAAAATATCAGCCATTGAGGAACAATCTGGACAATACCCTTCATTTGTGAATATCAGACTGTCTCTAAAATGAGCGAAAGGCCATATTAACCCTTCAGAACCTGAGCAGATTACTGTAGGAAAAACATCAATGAGGCAGTAGGCTTCTCCATTCCATAATGTGGGAAAACAGCCACTACTTGAAATAATGTCAATTCTCGCCCTTGGTCGGTCAGGAATTGGAGGATAGAAACTCGATAATCTGGAACTGTTTAGCAAAGAATCGTTCCATTTCATTACCACCGGCAACTGACCATGGGTTACACCAATTTCGTAGCTACCTAACATATATGGCCAAGAAGTAATGTGCCTCTTAATTACTGAGTCAAGGTGTTGCCCTTTGTGGGTAAGATACACATTAAACTGTGTGGTATCAATCCATTTCCAGCCTTCGTCAAACTGGGGGTCTATTACCCACAGTCCCATGCTGGCCGAGGGGTCGTAGCCAATCCAAATAGTGTCGCGTTGCCCAAGGGCATCTTCAAAGTAGAAGGGCATTTCCCATTGGGGTTCCTGAAAACGTTGGCCACGGAGGCTTGTGCCCATGAGCAGCACCCCGGATGCCAACAGCAAAAAAATGCGTTTTTTTAGCATAATGTGTTGTTTTTAAAAGGTTAAACAGTTAAAGAATTGTGTGCATGGAAGAAAAATAGCCCTGTTTCTACCATACAATACGCCGCAAATATAACACTAAATTTCAAAGTGCAAACTTTTTTAGTGTTTTTATATCGTTATGTTTTTTAGAGGCATAACAGTTAACGTTATGGGGGTGTGGATGGAAAACAATTTGAAAATGAGGGGATTTGAAAGTTTGAAAATGGGGTAATGTAATAATTGAGGAAACCGATTTAAGAACAAGGATTAACGATTTTTGATTTTTGAAGTGACATGGAAACATGAATTTGAAAATGAAATCATTTGAAAATTTGAAAATGGGGGAATTTGAAAATGCGATAAAGTGGGAATGTGATCGCTCGGCTTTGCCGCTTGGCTTGTCCAAGAATGTGATAATTTTAGGGGCTTAGGTATTCGGTGGGTAGGTTTTAGGAAAAATACCAGGTCTCTATGTGGATTAGAATATTGAACAGGAATCACGATTTTTGATTTAGGAAGGAAGTGGAAATTTGAAAATGGGGTAATTCGAAAATGTGATAATGCAATAATTGGGAAAACCTACTTAAGAACAAGGATTGACGATTTTTAATTTCGGAAGGTTAAGAGAAAACCGGATAAAACGCAAGACCATTTTTTTCCTAAATACCTAACACCTAAACCCCTATATCTGATGAAAGCTATTGATCACCGAATATGGTAACCCCTCGAACTTTTATTCAGTCAGAATAATCGGCCATGTGGTGCACCACCAATTGCTTCATGGGGTTGTCAATTACCGAAAAAATTTCGTAGCCACGCGCTTTGGCCACAGCCGTCAGAATGGATTTAAAGCCATGGGCAACACCCCCTGTAAACGCTATTGGCATGCTTTTGTGTTGTAAAAGGACATTTCTGTAATAATCGAAATAGTCGTGAAACGATTGCTGAACAATCCGCCGGACAGGATCAAAATGGGTCAGTGATGCAATTTCGGCACAATACGATGCCAATACCTTATTGGATTTTTTTGACGAGTAAACCGCTGAAAGTAAATCTAAGGCATTGGGCCAAACCATGTTGGAGTCGAGTTGCGAAGTCAATTCAGCTGGGAATTTTCCGCCATACCACTCCTTGAAAAAGCGGCGGGCAATATCAACACCACCGCCTTCGTCGCCCATGGCCCATCCCAATGATGGTACAGGCATAGTCATGGTTTGATCTTCCCATACGGCCATGGATGAACCGGTTCCCAAAATCCCCACAATTCCCTTTTTGTCGCCATAGAGAGCTAACCCCGAGGCAATTAAATCAGACTGCACCACAATGTCAAAAAGCGGAAACCGTTCCTTAAGCCAATGGCTTACCTTGTCGCGACGCGCGGGGGCAAAACATCCTGTTCCGTAAAAATAGAGTTTTCCTGAGCTGCCCATGAGTGGCATAACTTGCTCGTAATCAGCGGGTGAAAAACCTTCGAGATTGTCAGGATGAAGACCGGATGTGCGCGTAATCCCTTTATTTTCGGGCGATGAGAAGTACCAAATTGTTTTCGTGGATCCGCTGTCAGCTACAATTATCACTTTTTTATGATTTGTGGTTTTTATAAACTAATTGATTGTAAAAGGGTTGCAATGCAATCGAAACCGTCCGGAAACAGGATTCCGAAAAATTGCCCCCGTTTTCATTGCAGAACTACAATAATGTAGTATCTTTGTGCCGGGTAAGTCTTGTACGACCAGCTCCTGCCAAATCCCCCAGGTTCGGAAGAAAGCAAGGGTAGGTAGTCGTAGCGGTGCGATACAAGGGGCTTACCCACTTTTCGTTTCTACCTCTCGCCATGGAAAACATGGACAAATCCTTTGATAGGCTCAATACTTCCATCCTGTGGTGTAACGACGTAAAAGTACACACCCGGTTTTACTAAAATTCCGGCGCTGTTTCGTCCATCCCAATTCAATTGTGTACCCACCATATTGGGTTTGTAAACAACACTTCCCCAACGGTCATAAATTTCCATGCTAAAGGGGATTAGGCCGGTGCTATGAATGATAAATGTTTCGTTAACACCATCATTGTTTGGGGTAAATACATTGGGGGCACTGAACATTTCAATTGTAGTGACGGTGGTATTGATAGTAGCCTCACAACCTCCGGCATCGCGAACATGAAGTTGTACCGGATGCGTTGCGGCAGAATTAAACTTAACTACATATTGGCTGCTTGTGCCAGTTTGTGTGGTATCTTGTCCATTTATTGTCCAGGTAAACCTGTAAGGGGCTACTGATATTGGGTTGCTGACCGTAGCTGATGCATTGAGAATGAATGTTGACGATGGAAGAAATACAAACGTAGTGTCGATGTATGAGGAAAGTAGTTGAGACACGTTTAGACGCAACGTGTCGGTTTGCTGGCTTCCGGAAAAGGTAGCCGTTGCCAGAATAATCTTTGTTCCTGCTTCGTCGAACCTGATTTGTTGAATTCCTGATGCGCTCGCTGAGGTAGAAATGATGGTTGCTGTTGCACCAAAATCCCAGCTAACGGCTGTTGGCATTAGGTAGGAAAACCAGCGTAAATCTACAGTGTCCGAGACACATACAGGATTTCGATCGACAGTTATCCGGGTAGTTTGAGCCTCCATTGTGATGTACACAAATAGGAAAATTATAATCAGGGCTTTTGTTTTCATTGTCTTTAAAACTTTGGTTTAGAATAACCTTGGTATCCTGGAAAAAATGATTCCGCGGTGTCCACATGCAAACTTAATCATTTTTGTTTATTTGTTGCCTAAATTTGTTCGGTAAATTTCCGCACGAACCGATATTGAGGAAAAAATTCCTTGGCTACAACGCGTAAAACGGTGTAAACCGGAACACCAACAATCATTCCCACTATGCCACCAATATAACCGGCCATAAGTATGACAAAAAATATCTCGAGCGGATGGGCTTTTACTGTTTTTGAAAATATAATTGGCTGAAAAAGAAAATTGTCAATGGCTTGTACCACCAGGAAAATTGCCAACACAACACTGATTAAAACAAGCAACTCTTGTTGCGTACAGGTCGATAGACTCACCAGGGCACTTACAATTACTCCAAAACCAACTCCAATAAGAGGCCCGATGTAGGGTATAACGTTTATGACTGCTGCAAAAATAGCCATTAACACCACGTGCGAAAATTCAATTCTGGTAAAAGATAGCCCAATACAAAGCAATGTGAAAATTAAAAGCGACTGAAGGATGATACCGAAAAAATATCTACCCAGTAGGTTTTTAGCTGTATCACAGGCGCGTAAAATTTCGGGCTCGCGTTCTTTGGGGAAAAGCAGAACCAAAACCCTGAGCATCAGACTTTGATCCTTCAACAGGAAGAAGGAAATAAAAGTAACACTAAACACTGCTATTGCGACGTTACCCAATGCCGACGTAATAATCTGGACAATGCCCATTACCTTCGACATACTGAAAGTCTGCGTCAGTTTATTGACTATCAAATCATTTAGTGAAACTTCGTCGTGGGTTATCCCTGCAAAGTAACCATACAGTTTTTGGAGAAACTGGATTGGTTGGTGAAAACTCTCAACAAGCTGACGGTAATCAATCTTGCTTATAACAGCTAATTCTTTAATAATCAAGGGAACAAATAAGGCTATAGCAATAAACACGCCTATCCAAATCAGGGTTAGTGTTAAAAGTGCGGCCACCCCACGGGGTAGATGCCATTTCCTGATACGCAACCGGAGAAAAAAGTTCATTATTGGCCTTCCGGCAAGGGCTATTATTATGGCCAGCGTCAGATAAACCAACACAGGGCTGAAAAACCAGCTAAAGAATCCGACAATGGCAATAATGGACAGGTATTTAAGTACGGAAATCAGATTCATGGCCTGAGCTTCGAGTGTTTTTCAAAGGTACATATAATTGGTTTATGATCACTTAGTTTTCCCTGTCCAACCTGAAAACTTACAGGGGTGAAGTTCTTGTCATAAAACACATAATCGATGCGCACCGATGTCATTAAACTGCCAAAGGTATGGCCAAGACCAAATCCGGCCTGTTTAAAAGCATCGCAAAAATCAGCTTTGATTTTACGGTAGGCATAAGAAAGGTGCGTGTCGTCCAGATCAGCACAAATGATGGTAGGGAAGCGCGATTTTTTAGCATGTTCGGCAACTTTAATTGACTGATCTGCCCTTTTGCGATAGGCAGTGTTTAGCCGCGAGAAAAATCCACGGATGTGTTTCATTTCTATGGAAGTAGGACTGTTGTTGATCCTGTGGGTAAACTCGTAATCGTCGGTGTCGAAATGGTTGCTCTGCAAGTGAATGTTATAAACGCGGATGGTATCGCCCGAAACCAGCAAGTCAGTCCAAATGGCGTTGTTTTGTGAATTTTTGAAGGTTATTTCGCCCGATTTTGTAATTGGGTATTTGCTAAAAGTGGCTATTCCAAAGCGATACATGTCTTTTGCAACATAGGTAGGTGCAATCTTGTAGTATTTCATTTTTGGAAACTTCAAAATCCGGCTTGTAGTTTCGAATTCGTTGGTTTTATCATCGTAATATTCTTGGAAACAAATAACATCGGCGTTTAGGTCTTTCAGGTACCTGATAATTTTGTCGCGCGTGTTTTTATTTTTCGACCAGTTGTATAAATCGAACAACCGGACATTAAACGATACCACTTTCAGAGAGGTTGTCTTTGCAACTACCTCTTTTTCAAAGTAATTAAAACTGAACAAGGCAGTTAAATGATTTATTCCCGTTAGAATAACAACCAACGGTAACAGAAAAACCCACTTTCGCTTTATGGCCCACAGAATGGTTATTACCAGATTGACCACCAACAAATATGGGTAAACTATCCCAAAAAACTGGGGAAAGGCAATGATGTTGGGCGAGATATAAGGGGCAACATGCGCCACAAGCAATAGCAACGCGCAAAATGCTGTGACAACAAGGGCGAGATTGGCAATAAAAGCTCTCATGGGATGGATGGCTACTTAAGGTCCTTCTTCTTGCTGAAATTGAACAACATCTCTTTCTCAGCAGCGGTTAGGCTGTCGTAACCGTTTTTCTTGATTTTCTCGAGAATGGCATCCATGGTTTTCTGGTTCTCGCGTTTACGGGCGTTGTACTCGTATTCGGTTTCGCCTTTTTTATAGCTCACGTGCAAATGTGGATTTTTTTTGTTTTTCCCTGATGCTTTAAACGTGAAAAGTTCGCGGAACCAACCCACGAAAAGTGTTAAATCGGTTTTGCTTTTGTACGCGTAAATAAAAATCCAGCCCAAAATGGCACCGCCAAGATGCGCAAGGTGTCCCCCACTGTTACTTGAAGCAACACCCAAGACATCCAAAACAATCATAACCAGTGCAATCCATTTCAGCTTAACCGGGCCAATAAACATAAGGTGAACCGTGAAATTGGGAATGTAAACCGCTGTGGCGGCAACAATGGCAATGACCGATGCCGACGCCCCCAAAGCAAAACTGGCTGACAGGTAAGGCTGAAAAACCGGAAAAACATTAAACGAAACAATGTAAAACAATCCTCCAAACAGGCCTCCCAGAATATACAGACCAAGCATCTGACTGGCGGAAAAATAGCGAAGAAAAATAATGCCAAACCAGTAGAGCCACAAAATGTTGAACAAGATGTGCAGGAAACCCTCGTGCAGAAACATATAGGTAAACAATGTCCAGGGTTTGGCTGCCAGATTTCCCAAATCGGCGGGAACGGCAAACATCCGCACAATAGTACCAGTCCCGCCTTCCATGGCTGCCAGAAAGAAAACCACGCCAATGAGGTTCACAACCAAAAAAACGGCAAGGTTAATGGCAATAAGTTGTGTAAGTATGCCGCCGGAACGGACAACGGCGCGGATTTCATCAATAAGGCTCATGGGGTTATTCGAAATTAAAAACGTTTGTACTTTTTGTTCCAGTATTTTATCAGAATGAAGCCAAAAAACATACCACCAAGATGGGCAAAATGCGCTACGTTATCGCCACCACGGTTTGCCACGCCAAGCCAGAGTTCCAGAACACCATATCCAAGCACAAACCATTTAGCTTTGATGGGAATGGGTGAAAACAACAGCATCAGTTCAGTGTTGGGGAACAGCATGCCAAAGGCCAACAACACACCAAAAACGGCTCCGGATGCGCCAATGACCGGAATATCAATCCGAAGCTCATATATTTTTTGGGCATACAACAAAGCCTCTTGTATTGTGCGCGAGTCGTTCGGGTATTCATAAAAATGACTTACAAAATCAAGCAGTTCAGCTGAAGGCCTGTCAATATTGGCGCGGACAATTTTATCGAAAAGCTCGGGCACGGGTGTGTTTTGAAAAGCGATAATAGCCGTCTTAATTTGCTGAATACCAATCCAGGTTACAAACATATGCAGAGCCACCGCACCCAAACCTGTGGCCATGTAATAAATAAGAAACCGTTTGCTTCCCCACACCATTTCCAACACTTTGCCGAACATAAACAGGGCAAACATATTGAAAAACAAGTGCATAATGTCGCCATGCATAAACATGTGGGTGATTATCTGGTGCGGACGAAAATACTGCGATTCGGGATAAAACATTCCAAACAATTCAACGGTCTTTTCATAATCGTAGATGGTGGCTCCGAGAAGTGCCAATACATTAATTATCAACAGGTTTTTTACTACTGGCGGAATAGAGCCAAACATGGGCGGGCGATATCCTTGCATGATTTTATTTAATTGTTAAAGTGTTCCAGAATTTCGTTTATGGTAATGGTATGCAGTATTGCCCTTCCATCGGCAGTGTAGTTGGGCGATTGACAGGCAAAGAGTTTATCGGTGATATGACTCATTTCATCAACATTCAAATCTTTACCATAAGGAACAGCCGAAAGCGTGGCAAGGTTCTGCAAAACACGCATTTTTAACGTGGTTTTAATATCCTGTCCGGTGTTTCTGACAGTTTCAACCACGCTTTCGAAAAAATTGTTAATAGCCGAAATGGGTAACACCACCGGCGCTGCACTGACCTGGTAGATGTTCGAACTGTTTTTTTCAATGGCAAACCCCAGTTCGCTGAGCTCGGGCAGGATTTCGTCAATAACCATCGATTTCATGAAGTCAACGTCAACAGGATGCGGGAACATCATGGTTTGCGAGGGGATTTTTCCCAGTCTGAAACTTTTATGCAGTTCCTCGAAAAGAATCTGAAAATGAGCACGGTGCTGATCGATCAACATCAACCCCGATTTCACGGTTGTAAGGATAAAGCGTTTCTTAATTTGTACAAATGTTCGGGTTTCGGGGACGTCGATTTCATCAGGAAATACTATGGCAGACGGTTGCTCAGCCGTCGCCTTTTCGAAATCGGTCAGCACTTTCTGCCAATCGTTGCTTTTCTTGCTGTCGTACTTTTCCCAGCCTTGCTGCCGCGAATAGCCCGTTTTGGTTTCGAACGGGTTATAGGACGGATTTACTTTAACCTGCGGGATATGAATGGGTGTCCCCGGAGCCGGAGGGTTAAAAGACATGGGTATATCTATTTGATTGTCAAAATCAATGGACGGAACAAAATTGAATTTTCCCAGCGACTCATTAACTGTCACAAAAATCAGTTGGAAAATATCGCGTTCGTTTTCGAATTTTATTTCGGTTTTTGTGGGATGGATGTTTACATCAATGGCATCGGGTTCTACTTCGAAAGTAATGAAATAGGCTGGCATAGAGCCCGTTGGGATTATGCGTTCGTAAGCATTCATAACCGCCCGATGAAAAAACGGATGCCGCATATATCGGTTGTTGACAAAAAAATATTGGTCTCCTCCGGCTTTCTTGGCCAATTTTGGGTTTCCAATGTATCCGGAAATTTTTGCCAGCGATGTTTGGCAGTCAACGGTAATCAGGTTTTCGCTGTACGATTTTCCCATTACCCCGACAATGCGTTGCTTTAGCGTGCCAATTGGAAGGTTATAAATTGCTTGGTCGTTATGCGTTAAAGTAAAGGCGACATGTGGATTAATCAAGGCCACGCGGGCAAATTCGTCGGTAATGTGCCGAAACTCGGTGGCATCGGCTTTCAGAAACTTACGGCGTGCAGGAACGTTGAAAAACAGGTTTTTAACCGTTAAGACACTTCCCTGGGCGCATTGAACCACCTGTTGCGATTTCAGGGTTGAACCGCTAATTTCGATGTGCACGCCCAACTCAGCATTTTTATGCCGTGTCCGAAGCGTCACGTTGGCAATGGCAGCAATGGAAGCCAAGGCCTCGCCCCTAAAACCCAAGGTTTTGATTTTGAACAAGTCGGCTGCTGTTTTGATTTTGCTGGTGGCGTGCCGCTCGAAGGCCATGCGGGCATCAATTTCGGTCATGCCCACGCCGTTGTCGGCCACCTGAATCATGGTTTTTCCCGCATCCAACACGGTAACGTTAATGGCAGTTGCCCCTGCGTCAACCGCATTTTCGACCAATTCCTTAATGACCGAAGCCGGGCGTTGTACCACTTCGCCGGCGGCAATCTGGTTGGCAATGGAATCGGGCAATTGAAATATAACGTTCATGAATTAAGCATTTTATGTTGGATATCTCCACGAAACACCTCTAACTGGATAACGTGAAATACCAGGTTGCAAAGATAATGTTTGTTTGCGAGAGTTGTGGAGGGATTTTTTGTTTTGCAGGAAAGAAAACCACTCTCCAGGCAATGTCGTTTAGTTAAGAAAAAATGCTGCAACTCCGCTCAGCATGACCTCCGTCACCCTGAGCGGAGTCGAAGGGCGGAATGTGGAATTCTATCACAGGTATCCCTTTAACTAAACGACATTGACTCTCCAGGTATTAACCTCCCCATAGAAGCATCAGACTATCATTCTCAAAACACTAACCATTAAAAGCTGTTGGGAACCGACAAACCTGTTACTTTCTTTCCATTCCAAAATGTTCCCTGATCCTGGATTCAACAACCTGAATCAAATTGGGGTTTAATGCATCGACAGTGAAATGGGCTTGAGAATAATATTTTTCGCGGTCAGAAAAGGTTTTCTCCACATACTTTTCAAGTTCGCTGCCCGAAAGCTCGCGTACTAAAGGCCGTGGTTTTTTTGACTTTTCAAGACGAGAGATGATAGCCTTGGGTGGTAAAAACAAATAAACGCAAAGACCGCTTTCGATTATGGTTTCCATATTGTTCTCAAAACAAGGCGTGCCACCTCCGGTAGAAATTATGGTGTTTTGCAATGTTGTAGTTTTTTGCAGCACTTTTTTTTCGTAATGGCGGAACCACAACTCACCCAAATCGGCAAAAACCGAGGTGAGGGGCATTCCAAGTTCAAATTCAGTAACCTGATCAGTATCGGTAAAAGTCCATTGCAGGCGCTTGGCAAGAACTTTCCCAATGGTTGTCTTGCCTGCCCCCATGAACCCTACAAGATACACGCGTGCCATTATAAATCGAGTGTTAACTGGGTTGGCTCATTATCCTCCGGATCGTTGTCGTTCCCATCATCGGTTATATCTTCCTCGATGGGCTCGGGCAGTGGAGCGGAAATTTCAATAACTTTGGCCACTTCGTAGTTCGACAGGCGTTTTCCTTTGGCTTTGTCGCTTTTTACGGCAATAAACTCTTCGGCGTTCACCTCTTCATCGGGGCGGTTTTTGTGGGCGCCGCCAAAGGATATGTTAAACACCGCCTGTGGGTGACTGCTGACAATCAGAATGTAGGAATCTTTGTGATCGCCAACGACCGAAACCAGCTTATTAACGGGTTCAACGGCAAAGCGTTTCATGTAAAATAACGATTGTTCGGCATCGTAATAGATGCACGAATAGATTTTGGTGGGCGAGAATTTTTCAATCATCCGGATGTTGTCGTCATACCGGTTGGTCATTTCAAAATTGGTAGTGGTATAATTCCCGTTTTTGTAAAATACTATAATCCTGTCCTGACCTTTGAATTCGCCCAGATAATCGCCATTGCCATCGAGGTTTAGGCGCAGAACAGTGGGGTCGAACCACACTTTTAGCCCGCCAAGGGTGGAAGTCCCTTTCTCGTGGAAAACCAGTTTATGGATTTCGTTTTTCGAAATTATGTTGCCCATGGCTTGTCGGCCTTTGATGCCAATGGTACTAAAATCGAACTCGAACGTAAGTTTTTTCAGTTTCAATTTGGGTTTCAGAAAAACCTTGATTATTTCGGCCTCGCCGTTGGGATTGGCTGTAAAATAGAGGATTTTGGATCCGGTTTTTCCCATGGTCACGTCATATTCCACGTTGCGGGTAATATTCCTAACCTGAAACCTTTTGACATAATAAGTACCGCCCATGCCATCGCGATAGACGGCATTGTAGGTCATGCGGCTGTCGCTTCGGCGCCAAACGCCAACATGAATAATGTCTTTGCCCACAAAAATTTTACTGTCAACCTTCACGATTTTGTATTTTCCGTTGGCGCAAAAGACTATAATATCGTCAATATCAGAACATTCGCAAACAAATTCGTCTTTTTTCAGCCCTGTTCCGACAAAACCCTCTTTGTAGTTGCAATAGAGTTTTTCGTTGGCCACAACAACTTGTGTAGCCTCAATATTCTCGAAATTCCGAATTTCGGTTTTGCGCTCTTTTCCTTTGCCGTATTTCTTGGCAATTTGCTCGAACCAACGAATGGTGTAATCGACAATATGAACAAGATTGTTTTCAACCTCCTCGATTTCAGCCTCTAACCCTTTTATATATTCGTCGGCTTTCTTAATGTCAAACTTCGATATTTTGCGGACAGGTTTGTCGGTCAGTTTTAAAAGATCGTCGCGTGTAATTTCACGGCGTAAGCGGTCGCGGAAGGGGTCGAAACCACGGTCGATGGCATCAATAACAGCATCCCAAGTGTCCGTGTCCTTTTCCAACAACCGGTAAATGCGCTCTTCGAAGAAGATTTTCTCCAGCGATGACAGGTGCCAATCTTCATGCAATTCGGCCAACCGTATTTTCAATTCCGACTGGAGCAGAAAAAGTGTCCTGTCAGTCGAATAGCGTAGCATTTCGCTTACGGACATAAACCGTGGTTTGTCCTCAAAAATAACACACGAGTTTGGCGAAATGCTGACTTCGCAATCGGTGAAAGCATAGAGGGCGTCGATGGTTTGATCGGGCGATGTACCCGGAGCAAGATGTACCAAAATCTCAATTTTCTCGGCTGTGTTGTCATCCACCTTTTTGATGCGGATTTTTCCTTTTTCGTTGGCTTTTATAATGGATTCGATGATGGAGCCCGAAGTGCACCCGAACGGAATTTCTGTAATTTTAAGGGTTTTGGCATCTTCCTTAATTATTTTGGCACGCACCTTAACGGCCCCGCCACGCAAACCATCGTTGTATTTTGCAATGTCAATGGAACCACCTGTAGGGTAATCGGGAAAAAGGACAAACGGTTGTTTCCTCAGATATTTTATGCTGGCATCAATAAGTTCGTTGAAATTGTGGGGCAAAATTTTCGAAGCCAATCCAACAGCAATCCCTTCGACACCTTGAGCAAGCAGCAAAGGAAATTTTACGGGAAGGGTTATTGGTTCGTCGTTGCGGCCATCGTAGGATAGTTTCCACTCGGTTGTTTTGGGATTGAAAACCACGTCGAGGGCGAATTTGCTTAGCCGTGCCTCGATATAACGGGGCGCTGCCGCACTGTCGCCGGTCAGGATGTTACCCCAGTTTCCTTGTGTGTCAATGAGCAGTTCTTTTTGTCCTAATCCCACCAAAGCATCGCCAATGGAAGCATCACCATGTGGGTGAAACTGCATGGTGGAGCCAATGATGTTGGCAACCTTGTTATAACGTCCGTCTTCCATGCGGCGCATGGCGTGCAAAATACGGCGCTGAACGGGTTTCAGACCATCGTCCAAATGCGGTACGGCACGTTCAAGAATTACATACGAGGCATAATCCAGGAACCAGTCCTGGTACATGCCTGTTAGTTTGGTGGTTTTATCGTGATCGCCCGAATCACCTGTCTTTTCAGGGTTTGGGGCATCTGGGTTTGCGAGATATGGGGGAATTTCGTCGTACATTTTTCACAATGGGTTAGAGAACGTTGCCACTTTGGGGATTACACGGCTTCGGGGATATCCTCCTCAATTCTAAGGTTTTCAATAATAAATTCTTGTCTGTCAGGCGTATTTTTGCCCATGTAAAACGACAGGAGTTCGGAAACTCTATCGCCTTTTTTGAGTGTTACGGGTTCGAGTTTGATGTCTTCGCCAATAAAATTGCGGAACTCGTTGGGCGAAATTTCACCAAGACCCTTAAAACGGGTGATTTCGGGTTTTCCTTTCAGTTCGTGAATGGCTCGCTGGCGCTCCTCGTCGTTGTAGCAATAGAAGGTTTTTTGTTTGTTCCTGACCCTGAAAAGTGGCGTTTGTAAAATAAAGACATGACCGTTTCGGATCAGGTCGGGGAAAAACTGCAAAAAGAAAGTAATAAGGAGCAACCGGATGTGCATTCCGTCAACATCGGCATCGGTGGCTATAATAACTTTGTTATATCGCAGGTTATCAATGGAATCTTCGATGTTAAGGGCGGCCTGCAACAGGTTAAACTCCTCGTTTTCATAGACAATTTTCTTGGTCAGACCGTAGGTGTTTAAGGGCTTTCCTTTCAGGCTGAAGACGGCCTGGGTGTTAACATCCCGCGATTTGGTGATGGAGCCGCTGGCCGAGTCTCCCTCGGTAATAAAAATTGATGTTTCCAGGTTACGTGGATCTTTGTCGCCAAGATGAAGACGGCAATCGCGCAGTTTGCGGTTATGCAGACTGACTTTTTTGGATTTTTCCTTAGAGGCTTTTTGAATATCCTGCATTGCCCGGCGCTCGCGTTCCGCTTCCAGAATTTTGCGTTGCAACGCATCAACCACTTCCGGATTTTTGTGCAAGTAATTATCGAGGTTCTCCTTTACAAAATCGACAACAAAGTTCCGAACCGAAGGGCCGTTGGGCCCAATATCTTTCGAACCCAGCTTGGTTTTAGTCTGCGACTCGAACATGGGTTCCTGAACCCTTATAGCCAGCGCAGCCACAATGCTTTGACGGATATCGGAAGCATCGTAGTCTTTGTTGAAAAACTCACGAATAGTTTTCACAATGGCCTCGCGCAGGGCGAGCAAATGGGTTCCACCCTGAACAGTGTTCTGACCGTTGACAAACGTGTGGTATTCTTCGCCGTACTGACGGGCATGCGTCATAGCCAACTCAATTTCTTTGCCCCGAAAGTGGATTATGGGATAGATTTTCTCTTCCGAAATGTTCTCGTCGAGCAAATCGGCCAACCCGTTTTTCGACTGAATTTTAGTACCATTAAAGACAATGGTCAGACCAGTGTTGAGGTGCGCGTAATTACGCAACATGGTCTCGACATAATCAAGATTGAACTTGAAGTTGTGAAACAGTGTATCGTCGGCCACGAAAATAACCTCGGTTCCATTTTTCTCGGTCGAAGGCTGCAACTGACTATCGGTCAACAACTCCCCCTTGCTGTAAACAATATTTCGTTTCTGGCCTTCCCGTGTGGCTGTCAGTTCGAAACGAGTCGAAAGGGCGTTTACCGCTTTGATACCTACCCCATTAAGCCCCACGGACTTTTGAAAGACGGCATCGTCGTATTTGGCTCCGGTGTTCATTTTCGATGAAACCTCGACTAATTTTCCCAATGGAATTCCACGACCATAGTCGCGGACACGCACTTTATTTTCAACAATATCCACTTCGATGGTTTTTCCATTGCCCATCATAAACTCGTCAATGGAGTTGTCAATAACCTCTTTTATAAGGACATAGATTCCATCGTCGTAGGAGGTTCCATCGCCCAGTTTTCCAATGTACATGCCGGGACGGCGGCGGATGTGCTCGTTCCACTCGAGCGTTTTAATGGTATCTTCGGAATATTGCGGAGTTGTCATACACGTAAAAAAAAGGAAAGTATTTAACCGGGCAAAGATAGCTATAATTCGAGCCCGCCGGAGAATGAGTTTTCAACAAGAAATGCACAGGAGGGAAAACGGGAATCAACAAGTTTGAGAAAAGTGAGGTCAAATCCGGGGTTTCTTGTTTTATTCTGAAACCGTTAAAAATTTCAGATAAAAACGAACGAATATTCTTGCAATGAATGAGTTTCTCTTTTCGCGGTACAAATTCAGGCACAAGGGGCTTTAACCAAACGAAACTGTTTATTTGAGCTTTGTCTTTCCCGAAAGACGTGCCACCGCGTATATTAAAACAATGATCATTGAGATTAGCGAGATTATGATCCCCAGATCGAATAATGGAGGTCTGAAAAAGAGCTCTATTTGGTTGACGCCGGCGGCCAATGGAATCCCAATGAATCCTCCATGAACTTTATAGAAAGACACTTTATCGCCGTTTAGGATCAGCCTCCACCCCTTATCGTACAGAATAGAAAGAAACAAAATGCCTGAATTGTTCATATTTACTGTTCCTTTAATTCGGGAAGGTTCAAAATGTGTCAAAATCAAACTGTCTTGCAGCGCACTTGTTGGTGACAAATTGTTACCTTGTTCCGATGCATCAAAATTCAAATCCTCTGTCTTTGTGTATTTTCGAATAATTTCCTCCTCTTTTGGATCGATATACACGTTGAAAAGTGCCAAGGAATCAATTTCAGTTGCGGGCAAGGTAGCTATTTCATCATACGTTTTGTACTTGCGGCAAACAAAACCAAGCGGTTTGGATGTAGTGCTTTGATAGACAAAAACAGCGTTTGTGGTGTCTAGTAGCTTGTATTGGGAGTGGTTAATTCTTTCCTCTGACAATAGGTATTTTACACCTAGTAGATCTAAAAGCTTATATCGGTTGAACTTCGGGTTTCTGGATGGCAGATGTCGGATTTGAATTCCATCGTCAATTCCAAAAAGCTTACAGAACTCAACATAACTTCTGGGATGCAAAGAACTATATGATCTAATTCCAAAATATTCTTGTACTAAAGCATCGTTTGTTTTTTGCGAAAAATATTGTTTATCAATACGATAAAACAAGGTTGAGTCTTCTGATTTAATTGTTTCAATCTTTTCAACAGATTTGTCGAAATATCCTATTTGCCCGTTTAAAACAGATTTACGGTTATTGACTGAAGCATAATGAACCGTTACTAATTCTATAATAAGCAACACAGACATTAACATTTTGAATCCTGAGAAAATCGTGTTTTTTATAAGAAATAATGCAAACCAAGCAATGAGAAATCCCAAAATTATTGCAATGTGGAAAGCGGAGTAATAAAACTGTTCTATATCATACAGGAACCAGATACTGGAAGCCAAAATAACCAGAAATGTAACAAGAACAATAAAACTTAACCAATGTATTTTTAGGGAAAAACTGTTGTCTTTAAAACTATTACTCAGTATTAATGAAGTAATAATTAGATTGAAAGTCAGAATACCATATGTCCAACGGTACATGGGGTATTGAAACCCATTGAAAATTGTTCCAAAAATTGGAAATACGAGCAGAACAACTGAAAACAACAGTAACCCAAGACATAAGCGTTTTTTTCGCGTATCTTGAATACTAAAGATTTGTGGAATAAGGAGTAAGGTTACTATTCCGGAATAAATCTGTGGTGCCTCGTAATAGTTTCCGGCATAATTTGGGAATTTCTTAATCCAACCAAAAAAGTTCAACGGCCCGCCTGTAATATCGTTCCCAAAAAAACGACCCAACGTGATGATATAAAATTCGATACTTTTAAAAGAGATTATGGATGAGGTTGATGTAAGCCTGGAGGTTGAAAAATTTATTCGTGGTGAATCCAAAAGATAATAAATGGCCGGAAGATGAAGAAAGGCTAGAACGAGTAATGAGAATAGTACAAAACCATATATTTTAAGAATGGTTAATATTGTAGTATAAAGCGATTTACCAAAATAAAGGTGTCGAAAAAACAGATACACTGTTATTAAAATAAGAATTTGGTAAAAGACATATAATGAAAGAGAACACAACATGAGCGAAAGCATCAGAAAAATCCACTTTCCCTTCTCAAGGTAAATTTCAATGGACAGCAAAAGCATGGCAAAGAAAACCATAAATGTTGCAAACATGTAGTGCTGTCCCCATAACATCATGAACCCGCTAAAAGCATATAGCAAACCTGAAACAAAGGCTGAAAATTCGTTTTTAACAAGCCTTTGAATGAACAGGTAAAAAAATATCCCTGATCCCAAAATCTTGAAGATGTTTAAATAAATCAGAAATCCGGCTAGATTGTCTTTACCAACCAAGAGATGAGAGGCGTTAAAAGGATTTAATGTGTTGGTTATTTGTGCATTAACGTTGTTTCGGCCTAACCCATCATGAAAATTATAGCTTTGAAAATCCCAAAAATGAGAAACATAGTGATACAACCTGGGGAAATAGGTATTTATGGTATCGGAACCAATATCGGTGAATAAAAAGTAATGCCCCCCAAACAGGTATTTGTGATATAAAACCATGGACATGGCAACAATTGTAAAAACCAGAAGATACAATGTACCATGTTTCTTTTTACTTGTAAAGTTTCACCACGTTGTTGGGTGTAAAGTTTAAGATTTCCCGACTT
>JBBISE010000057.1:0-18814 GCA_037441445.1 Salinivirgaceae bacterium | reverse complement strand
GTTTCATTTTTTTTCAAAGATAAGAATTATTTGGGTAATTTATGGGATAAGCATTTTCGTTTTATACTGAAGCGCTTTTCTGGTGTGAGCAAAGCCTGTGGTTACCCGGGTACGAATGCCCGATGCGTGGTGGCCTGACAAAACTGCGAGCCAGGCGTTGGCGTGATATGGCAAACCAGTTAGAGCCACGTGCAAGGGTGCTTGCGTTACAAAAATGAAACGAACATGCCAACCAAATCTTGACACACAAGTGCATGATTATTAAGCATGTGAGTTCCATATGACCTTAAACTGAAAAATTTTGAACATATGAAACGCCCATGCCGACAACCGATTTTTCGACACACAAGCGCATGATTAAAGTCGGCATGAAGTTCCATATGGCCGTAAACCGAAAAATTATAAACATATGAAAATTGAATCCTGGCTGCCATCTTCTTTCATTTTCCGGGCATCGTTTCCATAAAAATTCATGGCAAACAAAAGGGTGACCGGAATTTTTTCAGTCCCGTTAAAACTCACAATCCCTTCTAAAAGGTGGCATGTGCTGTCTGCATCGTAGTTGAAATATCGGCTTCGCTCTTTCGTGTTATACAATCCCGGGAAGAAATAATCGGTAACAGTAAGGCTAACCATTTCGTTGAACGTGTAGGTAGCAAAAATATCCACTTCCTGATTTGATGTTTGGGAAAACGTATAAGCACCCCAAGCACCAAATTTCAGGGCATGTTTTGAATCGGCGGTGGAAAAACTGTAATTGATATAGGGTTGGACACTGGGACTGTTTCCGCCCAAATCAACACCACGCCAAATGTAGCGGCTCATAATGTCAGCCCCTATCTGAAGCAGGGACTCTTCCTGTGCCTGAAGTGTTACACTGAATAGTGCAACTAAGGTCAGGGCAAATACATTTTTCCTTGTCTTATACATATTCTGATTTTTAAATTTTACAAAGACAAATGTATATGTCGCTGAATATTATAACAATAGCACTTAGGATGAAAAAAATTGAAAGGTGAGTCCACTCCGAAAAGTCATTTTTAAGGTCATTCTGAGCGGTGTCGAAGAATGAATATCTTGAAATACAGCACATTTCGACTTCGCTCAATCTGACAATTCTAACGTTTTTTATTTTTCGGAGTGGATTCATAGGTGAGTCCCTAAAATTCCTAAAGCTTTGCCAATCCCCAAAAAGATTGTATCTTTCTGCCTGTAAAAAATATCGGGTATGGAAACAAAAATCGAAATTGTCACGGGTTGGACGCTTCCCAAACTGGTTCAGGAATTGGAAAACGGAACAATTAAAGTTCCCATGTTTCAGCGCGACTACGAGTGGGAAAAATCGAAAATTGTATTGCTGCTTAACAGTATTTACCTTCAGTACCCTATCGGCACTTTTTTTCTGTGGATTGCCCCGCCTGCATACAACAGCTTTATCCGGACCATTGATGATTTGCCAGAAAACAACAGTAGCTATAACAACGAAAACCAATTTCAGTTTATCCTCGACGGTCAGCAAAGACTTCTCTCCCTTTTCAGGACCTTCCGCGGCCTGAAAAGCGATGGTATTGACTATACACAGATTTGTTTCAACCCTGCCCGCAAGAAATTTAAGGTTCCCCGGCTGAAAAGCGAAAAATACAATTTTCCCGCATGCTATTTAATTGATGACAAAGAATTTAAGACCGTCGAGGCTTTATTGGAAGCCGACTCGCCACGCATTGCCGACAGCTGGCGCCATGCCCGCAAGCGGCTGCTCGACTATCCGGTAAGCGTGGTAAAAACACTGAATTATGAGGTTGATGATGTGGTCGAAATTTTCGAGCGTATAAACCAAGGTGGAAAACGATTGTCGTCTTTTGACTTAATTCACGCTACCACATGGAGCGTTGACTTCGACCTGAAAGAGAAAATGAAGGAGTTCAATATTGTCCAAAAAGTAGCTAAACTGGGCGCTCTAAGCGATAAGGTATTCACCTATTCGCTATCAATGAATGCTTTTGACGATTGCCGCTCCAGTTCGCAACTGAAGCTGAACCCCGAAATTGCCAAAAACCTGTGGAACCGAACCCGCAATGCACTCAGCCATGCCGTTGATTTTTTGGTGGATATGTCCATAAACACCGACATTTCGACCTATCAGACACACTTAATTGTGCTTCAATACTATTTCTTTAAATCAAACAGCAACACTATTCCTGAAAATCACCGCAAAGCTGTGGAAAAATGGTTTTGGGATGCCCGTTTTGCCAAGCGTTACAGCAATCTTACCCACACGCGGATAAAAGAAGATGCCCTTTGGTTGACGAAATTGTTGTCAGAATAAAATATGATAAAGCCCCGGTATTCCAAAATCCATAAATGGCTTATGGATTTTTATATACGCCTTATTTTAAGACTTGATTTTCAAGAGGTAAGGGTTTTGGGCGAAACGTCTGAAACAGATAGACCGGTGCTGCTCATTCCTAATCACATTAGTTGGTGGGACGGTTTTTTTGCCTGGCACTTAAACCGCACTGTTTTCCATAAAAGGTTTCATATCATGATGCTGGAAAAGGAGCTTGCTCCCCGGCTTTTTTTCTCGCGCGTGGGGGCTTTTTCCATAAACAAATCGGGTAAGGGAATGGTGGAATCGTTGAACTTTGCTGCCAATTTACTGAATAACGAGCAAAACATGGTTGTTTTTTTTTCCTCAGGGCAAAATTGAAAGCATGTTCAAAAGCCCGGTAATCTTTGAAAAAGGGATTGAACGAATTTTAGACAAAGCCCCCGATGTAGTCCTCATTTTCTGTTCTACGCTCATTGACTATTCGAAATTCCGTAAACCCACCGTGCGGCTATATCTCAGCCAATATAGGGGCGAAACCGGTTTGCAAAACATACAGGAGGCCTACAATCAACATCTTAAGGACAGTATTAGGCAACAAATTGAACTCAGTACGATATGACAATTCCCGATTACATTACACTATTTCTATTGTCGTTTGCAGCCTTGCGATTGTTTGTTGCCATGGTCAATCTTATTACGCAGCCGTTCCTTCCGTCGGCCAAACCCGTGTCCTTTCCCTTAGTGTCAGTTTTAATTCCGGCCCGCAACGAGGAGAATAACATCGGCAACCTTTTATCTTTGTTAAGCAAACAAACTTACCTAAACCTCGAGATTTTAGTGTATAATGACTTGTCAACCGACAACACGGCCAAAATAATAAGGCAAAAACAGACCGAGGACAGCCGTATCAGTCTTATCGAAGGCGTTACGCTTCCTTTGGGTTGGTTGGGAAAAAACCATGCCTGCCACAATTTGTCACAGCGGGCAACGGGGCGGTATCTCCTGTTTTTGGACGCAGATGTTAAGGTATCACCCCTTTTCATTGAGAATGCCGTGGCATACATGCAGAAAAACCAGCTTTCGTTGCTGACCCTATTTCCTCGTCAGCGAACCCTAAGCCTTGGCGAGTAACTTGTTGTGCCAAACATGAAGCTTATTCTGCTAACCTTTCTGCCTCTATGTCTTGTGGCTTGGAGCCGCCGCCCCTCGTTGTCGGCTGCCAATGGGCAAATGATGATGTTTCGTTCCAATGACTACAAAATGTACAATTGGCACATGAGCTATAAAAATGCCACAGCCGAAGACATAGTCAACAGCAGGCAAGTTAAGCGCCATCGTTTACGCATGGCCACGTTGCTTGGCCGAAAAGACATCGAGTGTCGGATGTATGACAATTACTCGTCGGCAATTCAGGGCTTTTCAAAAAACGTAGCTGCTTATTTTGGTGGAAGTTCTTCGGTTATGCTCCTTTACGCTTTCATAGTTACTGTTGGCCCTTTATGGTTGTTTTCTATGTCAACGCTTCAAAATTTTGGGTTATATGTTATCATGGTTTTTCTGTTGCGCATTGTAATTGCCCCGATATCTGAACAAAAAGTTATTAAAAGTGTTCTATTGTCTCCTTTACAGCATGCGGCTTTTTTGCATATCGTATGGAACGCGTTGGGATGGAAAACGGGAAAGTCGTTACGCTGGAAAGGTAGAGAGATTTAACAGGATTTTTTAAACTTATTTTCCCAGTTACACTTCTCGCCAAATGTTCAGTATAACGTAAAAGACAAAACTATGAGCACAATACGCACAATCCTACTTCTCGCCACCCTGACATTGTCATTTCTTGCGGGAAAATCCATCAATTTAGACAACTTCGACACCCGTTTGGCCACAAGCTATCGTTCCGGACAATTAAACGATTGGCAGGGTGTTATTGGTGATTTAACGAAACTATACGCGCAAACCAACGATTTGGGGGTATTGTTCAAAATTGCCCAAACACAATACGGCTACATTGGCTTTCTTATTGGCACTGGCAATACAACCGAAGCCAGACGCTACATGAAAATGGCCGAAAGTAATGTTGAAAAAATCCTGGATCAACGCCCCGACTGTCATGATGCATTGGCCATTCAATCGTCTTTGTACGCTTTTCATATAGCGTTGAGTCCTTACAAGGCCCCTGTTTTTGGCCCTCGTAGCCTGATGATCATCGACGAGGCCTATAAAATAAATAACACTTCGCCGCAGGTGTTGATTGAAAAGGGAAACGTAGCACATTACGCCCCGGCACTTTTTGGAGGAAACCTGTCAAAGGCCATTGATTACTACACTTTAGCCATTGAAAAATTACAAACCGGAGGCCAACCCAGCTGGATTTTACTAAACACCCTTGTACAACGCGCTATGGTTTACGACAAAGCTGGCATGAAAACCGAAGCTCGTAATGCTTATAAGCAGATATTATCCGTAGCCCCCGATTTTAAATGGGTTAGGGACGAATTGTACCCAACGTTTTTGGGCCAAAAATAAACCCATTTCCTGTATTTTTAAATACACAAGAATGGGTTTATATAACTTCAGCAAACGAACAAAATTTTAAAACTCGGCATTCTTTGGCGTCCGTGGGAAAGGTATTACGTCGCGGATGTTACCCATTCCGGTTACAAAGAGCATTAACCGCTCGAAACCCAATCCAAATCCGGCATGAACAACGCTACCAAACCGGCGGGTATCAAGATACCACCACATTGATTCCACCGGAATACCCACTTCTTTCATGCGGGTGGTTAGTTTGTTTAAATCCTCTTCGCGCTGCGATCCACCAATGATTTCGCCAATTTGAGGGAACAAAACGTCCATGGCAGCAACCGTTTTGCCATCGGGGTTTTGTTTCATGTAAAAGGCCTTTATTTCTTTGGGATAGTTGGTCAGGATTACCGGTTTTTTAAAGTGTTTTTCAACTAAGTAGCGCTCGTGCTCCGATTGTAAATCGGCGCCCCACTCCTTAATAGGGTAAGCAAATTTGTTTTTCTTTTGGTCGGGGCTGTTTTTCAGAATTTCGATGGCCTCGGTATAAGTAACCCGCTCGAATTTGTTCTCGAGCACAAAGCGGAGTTTTTCGCGCAATGTCATGGCCGAACGTTCGTTCTGTGGTTTCTCTTTTTCTTCGTTAATAAGGCGCTGTTCCAAAAATTCCAAATCTTCGGCACAGTTGTCCAACGCATATTGAACCAGATACTTGAGCATATCTTCGGCTAAATCCATATTGTCGTGGATATCAGCAAAGGCAACCTCAGGTTCAATCATCCAAAACTCGGCCAAATGGCGGCTGGTGTTTGAGTTTTCAGCTCTAAAAGTGGGACCAAACGTGTATATTTGAGAAAGGGCCAGTGCAGCCAGTTCGCCTTCCAATTGTCCGCTAACGGTCAGGTTGGTTTCGCGACCAAAGAAATCTTTGCTCCAATCAATGTTTTTTTCGGGTGTTAACGGTGGATTTTTTACGTCGAAGGTGGTTACATGAAACATTTCCCCTGCCCCTTCGCAGTCACTGGCGGTGATAATGGGTGTATGGACGTTGTAAAATCCCCGATCGTTAAAAAACTTGTGAATGGCAAAAATCATGTGGTGTCTAACCCTGTTTATGGCGCCAAAAAGGTTGGTGCGGAAACGCAAGTGTGCGTTGTCGCGCAGAAACTCGAGCGAATGCTTTTTGGGCTGCATGGGGTAAAAATCGGGGTTGGCTTCACCCAAAAGCTCAATTTTGGTGGCCTGAACCTCGTTTTTCTGCCCCTGTCCCTGCGATTCGACCAATTTTCCCACCACATAGAGCGATGCTCCGCTGTGAATGCGGTTAAATACCTCGGGGTCAATGACCGTCAGGTCGGCCACAATTTGGGCATTGCGAAGGCACGAACCATCGTTCATGGCCACAAAGGCAACATTTTTACTGACACGGACAGTGCGTACCCATCCCATGACATGAACCTCGCTTCCGAAGGCGTCGGAGGCGGTGAGTTCTGAAATTTTTATCCTTTTCATCGTTATTTTTCTTTAGTTTTTCCATTGATGTTGAACCCCTTTAGGGTTCTTATATTCTTTGTTTTCACTCGATACCAAAGGTTTTCACCTGTGGCTATTGTTGTACAACCCCTTCGGGTTTCTATGTGTTTGCTTTGACTCCGTTCAGCTTACTAAATGGAACGTCATGCTTCGACTACGCTCAGCATGACATTTTACTTAATCTGAAATCTCCCATTCGCAGCCTTCTTTGGTGTCTTTGAGCATGATGCCCATTCCGGCCAGTTGGTTGCGGATTTGGTCTGATGTGGCGTAGTCTTTCCGGGCCTTGGCTTCGGTGCGCAGCTGTACCATCATGGAAACAAGCTGGTTTAGCCTATCCCGGTCGGCATTGTTGCCGCCGGCGGCCATCTTCAATCCCAAAATATCGAAGACAAACGTGTCCACTGTTTCCTTCAGCAACTTTTTGTCCTCGGAGGTGATTTTCAATGTTCCTTCGGCAATACTATTAATGGCTTTTACGGCATCAAACAGGTGCGAAATAAGAATGGGCGAATTCAAGTCGTCCAGAATGGCTTCCCAGCATTTATCGCGAAACTTAAACACCTCGAAAGTGGAAATCAGCGATTCCGGAAGTTTGTCAATGCGTTCCACCGCCCGCATTAATCTTTCCAGCCCTTTTTCGGCTGACTGCAACCCTTCGTTTCCAAAGTCGAGGGTGCTGCGGTAGTGGCTTTGAAGCACAAAGAAACGAATAGTCATGGGGTTATAGGGTTGATCGAGCAACGGATGGTCGCCACTGAAAAGCTCAGTAAGCTTTATAACGTTGTTGTAGCTTTTGCCCATCTTTTTTCCGTTGATGGTAATCATGTTGTTGTGAACCCAATAGCGGGCCATGATTTTTCCACCGTGGCACACGCTGCTTTGAGCCATCTCGCTTTCGTGATGCGGGAACTGCAAATCCATGCCACCACCATGAATGTCAAATTCATCACCCAGGTATTTACGGCTCATGGCCGAACACTCGATGTGCCAACCCGGAAAACCATCGCCCCAGGGGCTTGGCCAGCGCATGATGTGTTCTGCGGGTGCTTTTTTCCACAATGCAAAGTCGGCTTTGTTGCGTTTCTCGTCCTGTCCGTCAAGATCGCGGGTGGTTTCCAGCATTTCGTCCAAAATACGTCCGCTGAGTTTCCCGTAAGGGCTTACCTTGGCAAAATCGGTGGCATATTTTCGCAGGTCGAAATAGACGCTACCGTTTACCTCGTAAGCGTATCCTTCGGCCAGGATTTTCTTCACCATTTCAATTTGCTCAACTATGTGCCCTGTGGCTGTGGGTTCAATACTAGGGTCGATATTGTTAAACTGGCGCATGGCCCAGTGGAAAAGATTGGTGTATTTGGTAACCAGCTCCATGGGCTCGAGCTTTTCCAAAATGGCTTTGCTGCTGATTTTATCCTCCGCCTCGCGTCCTTCCTCCTCGAAATGGCCGGCATCGGTAATGTTGCGGACATAGCGCACTTTGTAACCCGAATGGGTTAACAGTCGATACAACAAATCGAACGTGATATACGGTCGCGCGTGGCCCAAATGACTTTCGCCACTTACGGTTGGACCGCAAACGTACATCCCCACATGGCAGGGGGTTATGGGTTGAAAAATTTCCTTTTTCCGTGTCAGGGTGTTGTATAGTGATAAATCCATGAAATAATGATTTACATAAATCTTTTTAGCCAAATGTTCCCCTTCGACTAGGCTCAGGGTGATATCCTCTCACCGGACGTCATACTGAGCGCAGTCGAAGTATGAAAGCGATACAAAGATACAGAATTGCCCCTTAGTTCGAAAACGAATGAATAATTTCGCGCACCACCGCGAGTTTTTCATCCAGCAACGTTCTTGATTTTGCTTCGGCAATAAACCGCAGATACGGCTCAGTGTTCGACGGACGGATATTGAACCACCAGTCGGGGAATTCAACACGGTAGCCGTCGAAATCCATCGATGCGGTGGGTTTTTCTGATTTTGTAAAGTGTTCGCGAACGGCATCCATAGCCTCTTTCTTGCGCTCGAGTTTAAAATTTACTTCGCCCGAGTTGGCATAGGTTTCAATTTTAGCAATGGCTTGCGACAGTGCAATGCCCTGTTTCTTGAACTTCGACACCACGTTCAGTATCAGCAAACAAGCCAACAGTCCCGAATCGGAATAGAAGAAATCGCGGAAATAGTAGTGCCCGGCCAGCTCGCCTCCATAAATTCCGCCAATTTCGCGCAACTTTGGAGCTGCAAAAGCACGGCCAACGCGCCAGGTGTGCATGGTTCCGCCCAGCGGGGCCAGATATTCGCCCACGGCTTTTGACGTGCGGATGTCCTGAAGTACCGTGCCTTTTTCGCCACGCTCTTCCAGAAAATAGTGTCCTAAAAGGGCTATCATGAGGTCGGGCGAAACAAAACGTCCGTTTTCGTCAACAAACATAACGCGGTCGCCATCGCCGTCGAAGACAATTCCAAGGTCACTTTTACTAGCCTTGACGGCCTTTTGCAAATCGACAATGTTTTTGGGATCCAACGGGTTGGCCTCGTGATTGGGAAATGTTCCGTCAACCTCTTCGTAGAGGCAGTTTGGAGCATCACCCAGAAGATCGCGGATAAGCAATCCGGCCATGCCGTTGGAGCAGTCTATGGTGAAGTTGATGTTCGAATAGTCGGTGCGGTATTGTTTCAGAAAGGCCAGGTATTCGTCTTTGATGCTGAAATCGACCACTTTTCCCTTGTTTTCGACAGGAACGATTGGTGCGTTTTGCGCAATCTTGTCCCTGATGATGTTCAGACCGGTATCTAAGCCCACAGGCAAGGCGTTTTCGCGCGAAATTTTCATTCCGTTGTACTCGCGTGGGTTATGCGATGCCGTTATCTGAACCGAGGCTTTGAAATGGTGTTTTGCCGTTCCGTAATAGACCATGGGGGTGGTGGAAAGGCCAATGTAATAGACATCGGCGCCGGCATCGGTAATTCCGCGCGACAGCGATTCAAAAATTTCGGGCGATGATGTGCGTGCATCGCGTCCAACCAGTACTTTGTCAGTGTTGAGAAGTCCCACCAGGTGGAAACCAATTTTGTAGGCATCGTCTTTGTTGAAGTCTTTGTTATAGACTCCGCGAATATCGTAGGCGTGAAAAGCTCCCATGTGGTTTATGTTTTTAGTTGTCAATAATTTACGTCAAAACCCGTGGTTTTTGGGACGCTAAAGATAGTAATTTTTTCAATTATGGGCGGTAATGGGGTGGTTTAAAAAGGGTTGGGAGATGAGTCATGATTGAACTGTGCTCAGCCTGATTTTCGTAGTTCGGGCTTGCGTCTTTTCAATTTGAAAAAAATCGTGATTCTTTGTTCGGTATATCAAATCAAATAGGTATATAGTTTTATATCTCAACACCTAACCGCCTTATTTCTAATCCCTCTTTATACCTATAAGGGACTAAGGATACAAAGGCTCGCCAAGAATCTGCGGATCTTCCATTAGTCATATTTCGACTCCTCTTCCTATAACAGTCTCCAGCCTATGAACTTTTCAGTCACATTGACACATAGAAAATCTATGCGCTAATTTATCTATGCCTAAAGCCACTTAGTCTAATCCCGTTTTCCCTTTCAAAAATTCCTTATACCGATTTACCTCCTTGGTCATAACCGGTGCTAGCAACAGCAGGGCTATTAGGTTTGGAATGGTCATAAACGTAATTACCATGTCAACAAAGTTCCACACTAAATCTAATCCCCAAACCGAACCAAAAAAGGTGAACAGAGCAAAAACAAAATAGTAGGGTTTAATCCATTTGTCGCTCAGAAGATACTGAATTGCCCGGCTTCCGTAGTATGACCAGCTGATAATGGTCGAAAATGCGAAAAGCAACAGACCAAACGAGACAACATGCTTGGCAAGATATCCAAGTCCGACTTTACTCATACCTTCTTCAAATCCAGCAACGGTCATTCCAACACCTGTAATTCCGTTTGACCACGCCCCGGAAATAATGACAACAAAAGCGGTTAAGGTACAAATAATGATGGTGTCAACCATTGGCTCCAATGACGACACAATGCCCTCGCGCATGGGATGATCGGTTTTTGCCGCGGCGTGAGCCATAGGAGCGGAGCCCTGTCCGGCCTCGTTTGAAAAAAGTCCGCGGCGTATTCCCCATACCATGGTCATAATGATGGTTGACCCAATAAAACCACCCGTAGCGGCTGTACCCGTGAATGCACTTTCAAATATCAGGGCAAAGGTTGAAGGTATGTCGCGCCAATGAACACCGATTACGATAATGGCGGCAGCAAAATAGAAAACAGCCATTACGGGCACCAGGGTTGATGTTACATTGGCTATGCGCTTTAACCCACCAACAATGATAAGAAGTACCAGAGAAGAGACAATGAATCCGGTTATTAAGACAGGTACGTTGTAGCTTGAAAGCATGACATCGGAAATGGAGTTTGCCTGTGCCATGTTGCCTGTTCCCAGGGTACACAGGGCAGCGGCTCCGGCAAAAATCAGGGCCAGATATTTGGCAAATTTTCCCAATTTCTCCTTCAATCCAATTTCAATGTAGTACATGGGGCCACCCGAAATGGTGCCATCGGGGTTTACCTTGCGGAATATTTGTGCCAGTGTACACTCCACCATTTTCAGCATCATGCCAAAAAATCCGGTTACCCACAACCAAAAAATAGCTCCGGGGCCGCCATAGTAAATGGCCAACGAAACACCCACTATGTTTCCGGTTCCCACTGTTCCCGACAGGGCCGTTGTCAGGGCTTTGAAGTGACTTACATCGCCCGTGTCCGACTTGTTGTTAAATTTTCCTGAAACCAGTTGAACAGCATGTTTCAAACTGGTAATCTGTAAAAACCGGTATTTAATGGTAAAATAAATTCCGGTGGGCAACAACAACGCCAGAATCAAATATCCGCCTACGTAGTCGTTGTAAAATTTAATAACGGTGTTGAGTGATTCGAGAAAGGAGTCCATTTAGTGTTGTATTTTCGTTTTGAAGGGCTAAAAATAAGAATTTGATCGTCAGTAACTGAATTTTGGGCAATTAAATTAATAAAAAAGGTGCCCCAGTCTAGGAACACCTTTAAAAAATGGGTTAAGTAAATTACTCCGTAGCCGCAAATGCCTCAACCTCCTCGACAGTAATCGGAGGACGTTTTCCAATCATGCGGCAGCCGTTTGCGGTCACCAAAATCATATCCTCGAGGCGGATTCCTCCAAAGTTCTTGTAAGTTTCAACGGCATCGTAGTTAATAAAATTGGCGTGTTTGTTCTCTTTTTTCCACATGTCAATCAGTGCGGGAATGAAATAGATTCCGGGTTCGTTTGTCAGGCAGAAACCGGGTTCCAGTTTGCGTCCCATGCGCAGATAGGCAGTTCCAAACTGCTGAATGGGTTGGGTTTCCTGATCGTACCCAACAAGGCTTTGACCAAGGTCTTCCATGTCGTGCACATCAAGTCCAATCATGTGACCAAGGCCATGGGGCATGAACAGGGCGTGAGCTCCGGCAGCAACGGCTTCGTCAACGTTTCCTTTCATCAATCCAAGATCCGAAAGCCCCTGGGCAATAATTTTACAGGCCAAAAGGTGCACTTTTTGATAGGTTGTCCCGGGTTTTGTGGCATTCTGAGCCTGGTTGTTGGCAGCTAAGACTATCTCGTAAATCTCTTTTTGTCGTGTAGAAAACTTACCTCCTACAGGTGTAGTACGTGTGTGATCCGATGCATAATGCAACAGCGATTCTGTTCCACAGTCACACACCATCAACCTGCCGGTTTCCAGAATTTGGCTGTGGTCGTGGTTATGCAGAATTTGTCCGTTTTGCGACAGAATTACCGGAAACGACGTAATGCCGCCATGGGCAAGTGAAATGCCTTCAACAGTGCCGGCAATGGTTTGTTCCCAGCGTCCCGGTTTGGCCATACGCATGGCTTTTACGTGCATTTCGTAACCGGCGTTGGCGGCTTTTTCCAATTCAACAATTTCACACGCCTCTTTTACGCTTCTAAGGGCTATTATGGACTTTATTAGTTGGGTTGAAGCATGATCCCGAACTACGGCAGCTCTGATGCCTGTGAGCGATTCCAACAAAAGTTTGTTTTCGGCACGATATGCTGGAAGGAAATGAATTTTAGTGCCTTTTTTAATGGCTTCGCTAAGGTATTCGCCCAGCTTGGAAAAGGGTCGGGTATTATCCACGCCCACCATAAAAGCGCGGTCGCGGATGGAGGGTTGGTCGCCCATCCACACAATATCGTCAATGGACAAGTCATCACCAAAAATAATGTCCTGGCCTGTTTCAAAATCCAATACTCCGGCCAAATCGGGAAAATCGAGCCCAAAAAAGTATAAAAAGTTGCTATCCTGGCGGAAATGGTAGGTGTTTGCAGGGTAGTTCATCGGCGACTCTGTGTTTCCCAGAATCAGCGCTATGCCGTTGTTGAATGATTTTCTCAGTTCTGCGCGGCGGTGTTTGTACACTTCAGCATTAAACATGGTGGTTGATATTTAGTTTGACAATTTTAGAGTTGCAAAATACGAAAATAAAACAAATTGATGGGTGGGGAAAGGAGAAAAGTCATCTTAGGAGAAATAAAAAAACCGGCAGTTTCCCGCCGGTTTTATGAATGAGATTTTTTTGCTATTCCTCAACTTTAAATACCTCGCGTAGTTTCATAACATAGTCGAGTTTTTCCCAGGCAAAAAATTCCACCTTTTTCTTTACCGGTTTTCCGTCTTCATACACGGTTACGTTTTCGCTGTAAGGGAAGCGACCAACATGTCCATAGGTTGCTGTAACGCCAAAAATGGGGTTCTTTAGACCAAATCGCTTAACTATGGCGTAGGGACGCAGGTCGAATATTTGCTTCAGTTTTTCCGCTATTTCGCCATCGGAAAGCCTGCGGCCAAACTCGTCGCGCAGTTTTGCAGTACCATACGTGTTGATAAAAACACCCACGGGTTCGGCAATACCAATGGCATAGGAAATCTGAACGAGGCAACGTTTTGCCAGACGGGCGCCAACAATGTTTTTGGCAATGTGGCGGGCAGCGTATGCCGCCGAACGGTCAACCTTGCTCGAATCTTTTCCCGAGAAAGCCCCACCACCGTGTGCTCCCCAGCCTCCGTAAGTGTCAACAATAATTTTGCGTCCGGTAAGGCCGGTGTCTCCGTGTGGACCACCAATCACGAATTTTCCGGTTGGGTTAACATAAAGTTTATAATCGTCCTGGAACAGAATTTTCAGGCGGCGGGGCAACTTGCGTTTCAAACGTTGAATTACATAACGGTTTACATCTTTCCTGATGGTTTCCAGCATTTTCTCATCGGCCGCTTTGCGCGCTTCCGGAGTGTTGATGCGTGGTTGGATAAAATCGTCGTGTTGGGTCGAAACTACAATGGTGTCAATGCGCATTGGTTTGTTGTTGTCGGCGTACTCAATGGTTACCTGAGACTTGCTGTCTGGCCCAAGATAACGCATGCGGCGTCCCTCGCGACGCACCTGGGCAAGTTCCTGCAATATCAGGTGCGACAGCTCAAGCGTGGCTGGCATGAATGTTTCTGTCTCGTTGGTAGCGTAACCAAACATCATTCCCTGGTCGCCGGCTCCCTGCTCTTCTTCCTTCTCGCGCACAACGCCCTGGCGAATGTCGGGTGATTGCTCGTGGATGGAGGAAATTACACCACATGACTCGCTGTCGAACTTGTAGGTTGATTTTGTATATCCAATTCCTCTGATAACGTCGCGGGCAACTTGTTGCACATCGATGTAGGCGTTTGAACGAACTTCACCGCTTAAAACCACCAGACCTGTAGTGACAAGGGTTTCACAAGCTACTTTTGATTCTGGATCCTGACGAAGAAATTCATCGAGGATGGCGTCTGAAATTTGGTCGGCTATTTTATCGGGATGTCCTTCCGATACCGATTCGGATGTAAACAGGTACGACATGTGTTTGTTTTTAAATTGTTAATTATTCTTGTTTGTTGTAAGCTCTTGAAACACCTCTTCCAGCGTTCTTTGCTGCTGGGTAAGTGATAGAATTGTTAAATTGTGATTGGTTGCGAATTGCATTATTGAAGCGCGGATATCAGCACTTTTACGGGCGGTACATTCCAGATGGTTGTTTTTGTTCAGGACAACTGATTCGGCCTGGATGGATTTTCTCAGTTCGTTTATATCTACCGGTTTGTCGAATTCAACCATCAGTTTTTGTTGGTTGTCTGATATTCGCGATTTGATGCTCTGGGTGCTTCCATCGGCAACAATTTTTCCACGGTGTATTATTATTACACGGTCACAAATAGCCTCGACTTCCTGCATTATATGCGTGGAGAGCATCACAGTTTTGTTTTTTCCCACAGTTGAAATCAGGTTTCGGATTTCAACTATCTGGTTTGGATCTAACCCGCTGGTTGGTTCGTCAAGGATTAGAACTTCAGGATTATGTAACAATGCCTGGGCAAGACCCACACGTTGTTTGTACCCTTTTGACAGTTGACCAATTTTTTTGTGTTTTTCAACTTCCAGTCCTGTTTGTTCAATGATTTCGTCAATCCGGTTTTCAGAATCCTTCAGACCATGCATCCCGGCCAAAAACCCGAGATATTCGCGGACATACATGTCTTCGTATAAGGGATTGCTTTCGGGCAGGTAGCCTGTGTTCCTTCGAATGAACATGCTGTCTTCAACCACATTGATATTATTTATGGCTGCCGTACCCGACGTTTGCGGGATTATTCCGGTAAGGATTTTCATCATAGTCGATTTGCCGGCTCCGTTGGGGCCAAGAAAACCAACAATTTCACCTGTTTGGATGCTGAACGAAACATCATCGAGGGCTCGCTGACCGTCAAATACTTTTGTAACGTTTTTAACTTCGATGGACATTTTTTACGATTTAAAGTGGCAAAGGTACAACTTTCTATCAGAAATGCAATTGAGTAATGATTACATAACAGGAATTAAAGTGCAATAGAATTCTCAGTTATTCACAGACGAAAACTAATCATTGTTTGTGATTAAATCAAACAAACAACAATCTTTTTTGTTCAATCAGGATTTTTCTTTGATTTACTGTAGAAAGTTGCGGTATTTTTCAATTCTTTCATGGAGCATAACCCTTGATATACCCAACATTCGTGCGGCTTGAGCACGATTTCCATTCGTTTCGCGGAGTGCCCATTGCAATAAATCTTTTTCAACCTCTTCTACAACAAGTCTGTATATTTCGCCCTCCGATTTTGTCATCGGCTTTGTCAGGTATGCGTCAATGCGCAAATCATGTTTCCCTGGAGTGATCATTTCTGTTTGAAACTCTTTCGTTATTAGCTCTTTGGTTATTATATTCCCTTTCGCCAAAATCAGGCAACGTTTTATGCAGTTTTCCAGTTCGCGTATATTTCCGGGCCACGCATATTGTTGCATTGCCTCCATGGCATCGGGGTGGATGGAGATGTTGGACGCCCTTGCTTCTCGTGCATGTTTTACTAAAAAGTGTTTTGAAAGAAGGGGTATGTCTTCGGAACGGATGCGAAGGGGCGGAAGGGTAATGGTTACAACCTTAAGTCGATAATACAAATCTTCGCGAAAGGATTTTTGTGACACGTCGTTTTCCAGGTTACGGTTTGTGGCCGCAATGACGCGCACATCGACAGATTGACTTTTGGTTGATCCCACCTTTTCGAAAGTGCCTTCTTGTAATACGCGCAGGATTTTGGCCTGAAGCGCAAAACTCATATCGCCAATTTCGTCCAGGAAAAGGGTTCCCCCATTGGCTTCTTCAAACCTTCCTGATTTTTGTCTGTCGGCACCCGTAAATGCACCTTTCTCATGTCCGAACAGTTCAGTTTCCAGCAAATTTTCCGGAATTGCAGCACAATTGACCGCCAAAAAGGGTTTCGATGCCCGATCGCTATATCGGTGTATGGCATTAGCTACCAACTCTTTGCCTGTACCGCTTTCACCAAGAATCAGGATTGTGGCATCACTGGCGGCTACGCGGCCAATAAGCTTAAACACCTCTTTGATGGCGGGACTTTCTCCTACAATAGTGGTTTCGGTTGGTTGCTTTTTGCGTTTTTGATGATGATTGTCCAGAACTATGGTTTCATCCGTTTCCCGTAAAGTGCTCTTCAGTGCTTCCTCAACCAGGGAAATTAGTCGCGGAATATCAAACGGCTTTTCTATATATTCATAAGCGCCATATTTCATGGCTTTTATTACACGATCCCCCGAACCGTAGGCTGTCATAATGATTACCGGTAAAAACGGTTCTATTTGTTTTATTTCCTGTAAGGCATCAATGCCACTTTTTCCGGGCATTTCTATGTCCAACAAAACCAGGTCGGGCTTAAGCGTAGAAATCATTTCCAGTGCTTGATCGGCATTTTGAGCCTCGTGCAAATGATACTGGTTTCCCGAGAAAAGTTTCCGGAACGAATATCGAACACCGGGTTCGTCATCGACAATCAGAATTTTGCTCATATACAGTTTAGGTTGACTGGTTTTGATGAATAGCTGGAATGTACACGTTAAAAACAGCCCCGGTTGGGTCGGATTTGTTTGCGCCCTCAATCCAGCCATGGTGCATGGTTGCTATGTTCTGCGAGATTGACAGTCCCAGTCCAACTCCCTGTTCACTGCCCCGAACGAAGGGTTCGAACAGGTTTTTAAGTACTTTGGGCGGTATTCCGGGACCGGTGTCTTCAATGGAAACACAAACATAATCAATTTCGGTTTTTTTATAGGGATCGACGGTTCTTTTAACCATTGTAATTGCCAGAGTAAGTTCCCCGCCATTCATCATGGCCTCGAGTGCGTTCAGGATGAGGTTCATAAATAGTTGCTTCATTTGTCCCGGATCAGCGTTTATTTCCTTTTCAACAGACTGCAACTCTGTTTTTAACTCTACGCCTTGCTTGCGCATCTGAGGCTTTAGCAGTTGGACTATTTCGTTTAACAGGATATCGATGCGGACGGTTTTAAAAACTGGTTCGGCAGGTTTCGAAAATTTCAGGAAGTTTTTAATGAACTCTTCCATGCGGTCAATTTCGCCAGAAATAATTTCAAAATCCTGTTTCATACTTTCGGGAAATTGGGGCTCGTCGTTCATTGAATAGATGAGCATTTTAATGGATGTCAGCGGGTTTCGTATTTCGTGCGCAATGGTTGGGGCAATGCGTCCCAAGGCCGCGTATTTGTTTGAGTATTGCAGAAGTTGTTGGTTCTTTTTTAGGTCGGCCTGGGTGCTGTTTACCCTATCAATAAGACCCTGAATCCTGGTGCCCAGTTCGCTAATCTCGTCCCCGGAAGGAATTTTCAGTTTTTCGACAACTGCTTCACCCGAAGCTCCCTGCACGGTCAGTATAAGTTGGCTGATGGGAGCGAAGAGCATCCGGGAAATGATCCAACCAACGAACAATCCGGCCAAAACTCCTATGATACCAAGTGAAATCATGACGCCAAATATCAACTCGTTCGTTTGCTCAATGGCTTTCTTTTGTTTCTCACCCGATCGTTGGTTTAGCTTTATAAACTGAACGATTTTATCGCGTACAGTGGGCAAAAGATCTTTGCCCGAATGCAACAGCAGGGCGTTGGCTTTGTTCCATTCGCCTCTTTTCTCGAGCTGCTTTATTTTGTTTATGTTTTGTTCATAGTTGGAAAACAAAGCCGATATTTGCTGAATTAAGGTTGCTTCTTCGCCCGAGTTGATACTATTGCGGGCTTTTTCAAGATGCATAATAAACCCTTTTTGTCTCTTGGCAACGGAATCGAGCCAACGCGGTGATTTTTCAGCCAAATACACTAACGTGAAATTCTGTAAGCCAACCAATTCGATTTCAATGTCTTTGGTGATGAGAATGCTTTTTGTTGCAAGATCAATGTCAAACTCCGTCTCTTTCTGAATTTTATAGGTATAAGCGATTATAAGGTAGCCGCCACCCATGACAATAGCCATAATAAGCAGAAACCATACAAAAAGACGATAATTGAAAAGCACTTTTTTCATTTATAACCTTAATTCCGCAGCAAAAATATTTGCATGCAAATTTAGTCCTTTTATGGCTCTCTTATAGGATTTGCTGAGTAAATTTTCTGAAAATACTCGTTTCTATATTGAGGTTGACGAGAAGAACATATAAGAATTCACTATTGTCCGATTAAAAATGAAAAACACACGGGGCTGTCTAAAAAGTCTAAAAAACGGGTCATTGCGAGGAGGAACTACGAATCAACCTTCTGGTTATCAAGCCAAACAGATTGCTTCACTGCGCTTGCAATTATAAACCAGGGACTTTTTAGACAGCCCTATCAGAATGTATTTTGTGTCTTTTATACGTTTTTAAAAAGTAAGCCCCCTTAGAAAAGCGTTAACTGTACTAAATTATTTTGTTCTCTGCGCCGGTCTCT
>JBBISE010000056.1:0-18820 GCA_037441445.1 Salinivirgaceae bacterium | reverse complement strand
TTTACACAATATTTGAAGCCCAGTTGATTAATTTCGACAGGGTTTTTCAATCTCCTCCATTGCCTTTGAATAGTTGTTACCCTTAAATTTTGAAAGATCAATTACCAAACATTCATCCGCGTTCATTAGTCTTTTCATAGCAGGTAGAAACTCGTTGCGAACAGTGATTACAAAACACTTCCCATTTGCTGAATTTATATTTTTTAATGCTTTGTGCCATCCAGTTCCTTCGAGCTCCATACGTCCGATTTCGTCAATTATAACAAAGGCCGAATCGGATTCAATTGCCCGTTCTATTATTCGCGAACCGGCGTGTAAACCTTCGTCAATAACCGTAAAGCGACCAAAGACAGTCCCTTGCTGTCCCATATGTGCAAAACGAAGAAAAGGGTATGTGCGGTTTTGGCTAATATCAGTCAAATCATAGCCTATAAGTTTTTCTTTGTCGTATATTTTATCTGTTATTAGACCATTGACCGAAATATTCTTTTCCTTTACCCTTCTCAACAGTTCTTTACAAAAGGTTGTTTTTACACCATGAATTTTTCCGGTTACAAATATCACTTTTGAAGTGCCATATTTCCCGTGCAGTTCCGCGATTCTTTGTTCCGAATAGGCAATAATACCATGGATTACAGAAACGGGTTTTCGGACAAATGTTTTAAAATCGGGAAGGGCATTCATGAAAATTGGAAGGCTCTCGAACGCCAATTCCAGTGCAAAATGCAGTTTTTTAAACCTCGAGTTTCGAAACCAAGAAATGATGTTGGGATTGTACAACTCGGTGCCCAAAACGGTGAAACCCAGCACCATTACCATGGCTCTGACGTTCATTTGAAGCCCCAGTATCAGAGCATCTGTGGTACTGAGAATAGGATTTAATTTTCCGAAAACAAAAGCCACTGAAAATGTTATAATTGCAAACGAACCCCAGAAATAGGGCTTTTTCAGCTGTTTTAATGCCCGTTTGTAGCGGATTACCCATATCAACGAAATGACAATAGTGTAGGGAAACCAAATAAACACGCTCTGGGTATGTAAGACAAATAGGGCCGAAAGAATGAAAATCAGCGTCAGAAAAAGCCAGGGTAAGGAATAAGAAAAAAGCAGCGGACGCGTATTAGGTATAAAAGGGTTGCCCGTTTCTGGTTTTGTGGCTGATTCTGTATTCGTTGAACGAGATACTTTTCCAATACCTATTGCCACGAATCCGGCAATCAGTCCTGCCAGTGCATAAACGGCAAATAAAATGAAAATGGGCACCCAGGTAAGTTGAAGCTGAGTGGAAAGCTGTTTTTCAGCAATACTGACCAGGCTCTTGTAAAGCTCAACAATATCAAAACCATAGAAAATGATGATGTTTACTATTTTTTGAAATAAATTCCATGACATGGCAAGCATCGAGCCCAGCAGGTATCCCGCAATTGTCCTTCCCACAAGTCGAGTTGAGAATTCGAGCAAAAAACCCTGGCTGACAATGGCAATCATGGGCCCAAAAATTACGGCACTGGGCGAAATGGTCTTCATTAAGGCACAAACAACAGCTGAGCGCCAAAGCAGACCCCTGTCTCTCCATGTATAATTTATTGATATTAAAACTATTAAACCAATAGCAGTAAGAATGTTTCCGCTGAAAGGAATTTGTAAATTGTGTAAAAAACTGCCAAAAACAATTTCGGATGCAGCCCATATTGAGCCAGCCACCGATGCCTTTAACCAAACATCAACAGGTCTTTTCATTTACGATAACAATTTTTTGTACGCAATACCGGAATAGGTGGAAACCACTTCCCCCTTGACCGGCAAGTTCGAGCAGAATTTCAGGGTTTGTGATACGGATTGAACCTAAAATCTTTACGTTGCGGGAAAACAGAATATCAGGCAGAATGCTGCTCGAAGGTCCCGTGACAATTGTCTGGGCATTCGCCGGAATGGCCTTTAGCAACCCATCAAGGGTGTTGTTTACTAAAGTCATACCCGTAACAATAACAATTTGGGCATTGTATAGCGCTGTCTGATAATCGGACGCGGGCACGAAAAATTTTCGAAAACCCGGGTTTAACCTGGCTTCATCAAACTCAAGCACCTGAATATTGTCGTGCACCTGCGAAATTTTGGAAATATACGAGTTAAAACCACCCACCACAACTACCTTTTCTTTCTTCGTAAAGTCGGGAATTTCTATAGGATCGATATTTTCCAGTATTTTGTATTTCCCTTTTTCAATAAGGGTACCCGAAAGCGCATTTAATACCGATACTTTTAACGTATTAACAAGGTTTGACGATTTTGAAGAACGAAAAAGTTCCAAAACCGTTTTTCCCTCAATATGATAGGGTGTAAAATCGCCGTAGTCGCGTTCACTGCGGGAGCGTTGATGATAAACATCGGGAATGGACGTCGAAACACCGGCACTTCCATTGGAAAGACGGACGGCACAAAGATGGAGCCCAACGCGGACATCGGATATGGCAATGTTTTCAATGTCAATACATTGCTGGATTTTTTCGAAAGTTTCGTTAATAATCATTCAAAGTTTTTTTTTACTATTGGTTTTCGAGCAGATGATTGACTTTTTTGCAAACTGCTGAGCATTCCCCAGCGGTGGCAAATACAAATTGAAACAAAATACAGGGATGAGGCGAACCGGAGCGCATATAGGTAAGAGCAAAAACCTTTTCGCCCCTCAAGACAGGAAAATAGGCGGAACCCGTATAGAACGTTCCTCTTGGCGGTGATGTATAAGGGGTAAAATTGAAACTGACAATAAGGTTGGCATCAGCCTCCCAAACAATGTCCTTTGAGGAAGCCTTTTTCATCCAAAAGATATTGTGGCTCCAATCGAAACCAAGTCTGACAACGGTTTTTGCCATTCGTTTCAACGGAATTGAGGTAAGGAATAAAGCCAGGGCCATTAAAAAAAACAGGGGTGAATAGTGTCTATCAGCAGGATTTCCTAAAACTACCAGTCCAACAAAGAGGAAAAACGACCCGGTTGTCCAGGGAAACCATTGGCTGAAACCTTTCCAGTTTGTACTTTTCCAGACCGTATGTTCAATGTATTGTTCCGGAGTATCCGTGCTAACGTTTGATTGTTTAACATTCTCTTTGTCAGTAGGTAACAGGTCTTTTTTGCGGACAGGGATTATATCTTTCCTTATTCGCTCGTCTATTAATTTTCTTCCAGCGTTTTCGGCGTTTGAATGCTTGGTCATTGTTGGTTTTTGCTTTTATCGAGAAAAGTGGACAGCGGATGGCTGTTCATCAAAAGAACAACCCCAAAAATCAGCCTGACAAAGTAAAAAAGCAGAGCCGATAAATCATTGTTGGGGATTTCATTTACCAATGCCATTATATATTTGTTGGCATACATCAAAAAATGGGGAAGGCTTTCAATAACTAAAAAGGAACCAAAAACCAGTATGGCAATGCGTAGAATGGATTGGGAAGAATGGGAAAAATTGAGTTGTTCTTCAGGTATTCCGCTGCTTAGTTTTAAAACTTCCAGAACCTTTTCGGCTTTAAATATGAGCAAATAGCCTAAAATACCAAAAAAGGCTATTTCCAGAATCAAGGATGGAACCGAAAAGCCAGAAGAAGAAAGAAAGTCATCAAACAGAAGTGCTGATAATGGTAAAGGGATTAATGTCAAAGGCTTCGACAACAACCACAATCCGAAGATTTTGATTACAAGTAACCAGAATGTTTTTTGTTGCATTGCGTAAGTTTATTCAAAAGTCCAGTTTTTCCATGTTTCGCCCGCTGACGGGCTTATATTCACTTGCGGGGTTTGTTCCTTTGAATTGACAAGGATAGCCTCGAGTTCAACGTTCTTTTACAGGTATTCCAAAAGACCTTCATAGGATAGATTGATCCCATTTTGTTGCCATGCTTTCAGTAAAAAATAAGTAAACAGCCCATGATTCTGTTCGTTATAGGGCAACGATGATTGTTCGCCACTACTGGCAGTAAAAACAACTAAATTTCCTGAAAGCAAATCGGACTTTGGCCTTACTTTAACAGCCCGTGCAGCCAGCAATCCTTGTTCACGTGCACCTCCCGAAAAGCAGGCATCAATAAATACGGTTACCCTTTTTGAAGGGTGTTCCATGAGTTTTTGGTACAATTCGGAAAGTTTAATGCCGTCGGGAGCATTTTTTCCTGAAACATCTACGGGCATCAGATAGGATTCCCGTGTGTTTTCATCGGGAAGACCGTGTCCGGCGTAGTAAACAAACACCTCGGCTTCGCCATACGTGCTTTTTATAATGGCATTTATTTTTGTGATGGCCTGTCGGATTTGCCCCGTTGTAACATCCAAAAGGAAAAAAATGTTTCTTTCCGGGATTCCAAACATTTGTTGGGCATAGTCGCGAAAAGCACTTGCATCGTTCCGTGCGTAATGAACATCCATTTCAGTTGTTATTTCCACTTGATGCGAACTATAGTCTTCATTTCCAATAATAAGGGCAAACCTACGGGAATGTTGGGTCTTATTTTGTGGAATATTCTTATCTACATCCGATTTCCGTTCGAAGGTGTATTTTGGTGTCGATTGTCCGGTTTCTACGTACACAATCTCCTTTTTAACAATAGTATCGGTTTTTATAATTGTTTGACCTATTGGGTACATTTTGACAATATGCGATTTTTCATAAATGTTGTTGGCCTGCGTAATGGCATCGATAATGCCCGGGACAAGGTACAATGCCCAGGAAAAGTACATTACAAGATGATTTTTGTGCGCTACGTCTTTAATTTCTACTGGATTGTAATTTTCTTTTTTAAATTCGTATTTCACCTGGCGTTTCAGGTTATCGTTCATGGGTTGGCGACGGTTGATTGTGACCACACATGGAGTTTGTTTGTTGATATCCAATCCGTTTATGAACACCTGTGCCCCCGGAAGATCGGTATTTAAAACTACATCTTGTCTGGTACCATAAAAAATGGTTGCACAAGAATTTAATAAAAGAATAGCAATTAAAATAAATGCTGGAATAGTTTTTCTCATACTCTGGATACTTGTTAGTGTACTTCTTATTGTTCCTTACCTTAGATTCGACATTTTAAAACCCGCCCCATTTAATGAACAAGGAATGGTGTAAATTTATGCTTAAAATCTCTTTTCTTTGGTAATTACCGACAAATATACAAAATTGTAAAAGAAATTATTGGAATCGAGGTGCCGGAAAGCATCAAGGCTTATAATCTGTCAATAATCAATGAATTGTTCGGAAATTCAATCATTTTATGTTTTCTTTGTAAAAAAAAAAGAGTATGCGAAAAAACATCCTAATCCTATTGATATCGGTACTTTTCTTTGGTTGCGGAAGTCAGCAAGGTTCTATTGAGATTATTGTTACAACCGATGTGCACGGCAACCTGTTTTTCTATCCTCCTGAAAAAGGGGTGGAAAGTGGGGGAAGCCTTTCAAAAGTTGCCTATTTGGTTGATTCACTGCGAAATAACAGTCCGCATGTTTTGGTTTTTGATAATGGGGACTTAATTCAGGGAACTCCGGATATTTACTTTTTTAACTATATTGACACGGCAGGACAGCACCCCATTGTTGATGTAATGCAATGCATAGGTTACGATGCCGCCTCGGTTGGAAACCATGATATTGAATGCGGACCATTGGTTTACAATCGCTTGAAAAAAGAATTAAAGCATTCCTGGCTTGCGGCCAACATTGTTTCAAAAGAAACAGGAGAAACGCTGTTTGAACCCTATGCCATTGTTAAATTGATGGGTTTGAAGATTGCCGTACTTGGATTGATTACACCGGGCGTGCCCAATTGGCTGCCTGAACCACTTTGGGATGGGATGGAATTTGAGGATATGATTCTTTCCTCCCGAAAATGGATGTCGGTGATAATGGAAAAAGAGAAACCCGATTTCGTCATTGGCTTGTTTCATTCCGGCTGGGATGCTACTTATGGAGGAGGTGATTCTTTGGCAACGCACAACGAAAATGCTTCCCTGTTGGTAGCAAGACAGGTTCCGGGTTTCAACCTTATTTTTCTAGGGCACGACCATCAACAAAGGGTATTTTACGTTGACCGCGAGAATAAAGAACCAGTAATTGCCGTCGATTGCGGATCCCATGCCCGTTCAGTTGGCAGGGTAACGTTGTCAGTCTGCAAAAATGAAGTAGTCATTGATAAGGCATGGGTCGAAGACATTGTCAGAATGCCCTCATCGGAAAGGTTCAACAATCAATTTCTGGCTGCAAAGCAAAGGGCAATTCGGTGGAAGAACTCGCCCGTTTGTGAAACAGATCTGCCTATATACACCATTGATGCCTTGTTTGGTCCTTCAATCTATATGAACCTGATTCATAATATCCAGCTATTGGCAACGGGTGCCGATATTTCACTGGCGGCACCGCTTAGCATCTATAATTTTACATCTGCGGACACGTTGCGTCAGCATGACATGTTTGCTTTATACCCATTTGAAAACTTGCTCTATTCCATGCGATTAAAAGGCGATGAAATTATAAAAATCCTTGAATACAGCACCGGGTTGTGGTTCAATCAGGCATTTCCCGTCGGAAGTCTGCTTCAATACCAGCCAGGGAAAGAATTTAAAGCCTTGGCCAATCCCTTTTTTAGCTTTGTTTCAGCCGGAGGTGTGGACTATGTTGTTGATTTCAGTCCCGATGCTAAAGGGCGCGTTCATTCCCTTAAGCTGCACAATGGCAAGGATTTCGATGAAAATAGTTTTTACTTTGTAGCTATCAATAGTTACCAGGCGAGTGGGGGAGGAGGGCACCTTTTTCAAGGTGCTGGTTTAAGCAAAGAAGACGTTAAAGAGCGAACACTAAAAATTTCTGACAAGGAAATAAGGGCAATTATGGCTGATTATTTAGAAAAACAAGGCAATTTTTTTCCAGACACAACAAAAAATTGGAGCGTGAAACCACACGATGTGTGGATGAATAAAGCAAAATTGGAGTCAGCAAGACTGTTCAAATGATTTTCAGCTTTAAAGCATTTTTTTACCAATGTTTAAAAATAAATTGTATATTCGAAACATAAAACTCAACAGACCGGACAGATTGATGGGACGACTTTTATTAATTCTTCTCTTTTTATTTCCAGTTGGAGCCTGTGTAGTAAGCCAGACACAACAGCAGGTCGATTCCATGATTGTTGTAGTTGACACGTTACCCCTAAACCAAAAGCTGAAAACATTGGAAATTATTTCCAGGTACTTCTGCCGGAAAAATCCCGATTTAGGTATAAAGTATGCTCTTAAGGCTTACGATATCGCGAATGACAACGATAATATGATTGATACCCAAACATTTGCAAACACCTTGCATATGGTGGGCACCGCCTATTGGTTTAAAAAAGATACCCCAACAGCCCTCGATTACCTGCTAAGAAGTTTAAATCTGAGAAAAAAAATCAACGACTATCAGGGGACATCCAAATCGCTTAATAATATAGCAATAATTTATTTGCGTTCAGGACGTTACGAAGATGCCATTGACATGTACGAACAGTCCCTCGGAATCAAACGAAAACTGGGCGATTCCCTGGGCATAGCTGCTACCTTCAGTAACCTGGGGAATGTTTATATAACCCTTGAACAGCCCGAAACAGCACTGGAATATTACCAAAAGGCAGCGAAAATTTGGGAAGGAAGCACCGAAAAGACTGGCTTGTCGTTGTGCTATAATAACATTGCAGTTGTCTATATCAATAAGAAACATTTCAACAAGGCACTTGAATATCTATTTAAAGCACAAGAACATGCTGTTTTGCAAGGGAATAAAATGGAGTTGGCAGAATTTAAGCTCAATATTGGATCATGTTTCGAGAAATTAGGCCAGTACGGAAAAGCTCTTCAATATTTTAAAGAAGTTTTGGCATTGAGCGTGGAACTGAACGACATTCAAACCCAACGAATAGTGTATTCGATCATTGCCCTGTTCTATGAAAAGACAGGTGATTACAGAAGTGCCTACGACAACCACAAAATAGCCAGTTTACTGGCAGATTCAATACAGCAAAAGAATGCACAGGAAAAGATATCGGAACTGCAAATAAAATATGAGCAGGAAAAGAATGAAAAAGAGATAGAAATGTTGCGCCAACAATCGGCAATACAACAGTTGGAGGTAGAAAAAAGCCGTACAGGAGTCAATACGTTAATAGCTATTGTTATTTTAACTGTCTTGTTAATTGTTGTTATTCTGAGCCGATATCGGATGAAAATCAGGCATAACAGACTTCTAGACCAGAAAATTCAGGAACGGACTGCATCATTGCAGCGCGAAATTATTGAGCGGAAACGAATTCAGGAAAAAGAACTCGAGGCCAGGGAAAGATTCATGTATATTCTTAATAAGTTACCACTGGGAATTATTCACTACAACGAAGATGGAATTGTAATCAGTGCAAATCCGGCATGGGCCATTATGTTTGACGTCTCGCTCGAGATGATTCATGGGCGCAGGTTACAGGAACTAATAATCGATGAACGTCTTAATGAAAGCCTCTATACCGCCCTTTCAAAAAGAACATACAGTTACGAGCACGTTATATGCGTCAAGCAAAAACGGATACACCTGAATGTTTACATCACCAGTTTGTATTCCACCAACGGAAGCTTTTTGGGAGCTTTTGGCGTTTTTGAAGATATCAGTGAGCGAAAGAAATCCGAAGATACCTTGAAAAATAGCGAAGCACGATATCGGGATCTCACAGAAAGCCTGCCCGAAATGATTTGCGAGATTGACCAGAAAGGCTTCGTTCGGTATGCCAATAGAATTGCCTTCGAAAAATTGGGCTATGATCCGGATATCCTTAACCACGGCTTCCATATTATGAAGCTCTTTAGAAAACCCGAAAGAAAACAATTGTTCCAATTGTTCCGCGATTATAACGCTATCCGAATTCAGGAAATTCAGAAAGAGGTTGTGGTTGTTACACGCCGTAACGAAGAGTTTAACGCCCTGGTTAAAGTTAACACCATGGTTAAGGATAACGAAGTGGTTGGCCTACGCGGAATCCTGATTGACATTTCGGAACAAAAACGCCACGAAACGGAATTGAAACGAGCCAAGGATAAGGCTGAGGAAGCCGATAAACTCAAATCCTCGTTTCTTGCCAACATGAGTCACGAAATCAGGACCCCCATGAATGGAATTCTTGGTTTTAGTGAATTATTGCGCGATGAAGAATTGTCAGAAGAACAGCGCGTGAGTTACTTGGATATTATTATAAAAAGTAGCAACCAACTCCTGCAAATCATTGACGATGTAGTTAATGTATCAAAAATTGAAGCTGGCGAAATAGATATAATTAATCGACAGGTTGACCTAAAGCAGTTTTTCAACGACCTTACCATCTTCTTTCGGGGTTATGCAGCTTCGCAAAACGACAAAATTTCAATTGCTGTGCGGTACATGATTCCCGATGAAGCATCCATGGTATGGGTCGATAATACAAGGCTACAACAAGTGCTTAATAACCTGATGAGTAATGCCATTAAATTTACAAATGAAGGGCAAGTGGAATTTGGGTGCTATTTTTCGCGAAACAACCTGCTTAAGTTTTTTGTCAAAGATACAGGAATTGGAATTTCTGTTGAAAACCAAGCTATTGTCTTTGATCGTTTCCGGCAGGTCGATGATGCCCACACCCGCCGATATGGAGGTACCGGATTAGGATTGACCATCAGCAAAGCGCTGGTTGAGCTTATGGGGGGACAGATTTGGGTTGAAAGTGATATGGGCAAAGGCACGACATTTTATTTTACAATTCCTTATGTCCCAGTGTCTCCTGCCGCCGATGAAAAGGCAGTTGGTACCGATTCGCGCCTTCCGGTTTGGAATACAAAGCGAATTCTGCTGCTAGAGAATGATGTCAAAATTGCTCAGGAAATAGAACAAATACTGAAACCTACGGGAATAAACCTTGAATTGGTTTTTAGCGCCGATGAGGCAATGGGAAAATTAGTGTCCGATACCCCTTTTGACATGATATTGGTTGAAAATCAACTAGCCCGTTTCTCCGATTTTCTGTTCATAAAGCAAGTAAGGGCCAAGAACAGGCAAATACCGGTTATAGTACAACTGGCCAGTGCCACAATTGAAGAAAAGAATCGGATATTGGAAGCAGGTTGCAATGATTACTATGTGAAGCCAGTCAATAAATTTGTGCTTATTGCCAAAATAAAGCGGTTCATTGATAAAGAACCCAAGGTATAGGGCTGTTTGCGATTTGTGAAACTCAAAAATCTTCTTAAAATCGATACGCAAATGCCATCCGAAATAGTGCACGTATGCTGTGCCATTCTCGAGAAAAACGGAAAAATTATGGCTACCAGGCGCAAAACAAAAGGGCCAAGGGGTGGATTGTGGGAATTTCCCGGAGGAAAAGTGGAGCCAGGCGAAAATCCCGAACAATGTATTGTCAGAGAGATTTTCGAAGAATTGCGGATGCAGATAGAAATTGTTCAGCAATTGGATTATGTTGAGCATCGATATCCGGATATCAATATCCGGTTAATTCCCTTTGTTGCAACGCCAAAATCCGATATCCCCGTTTTGGTGGATCACGACATTGCCCAATTTTTTGCGCTTACGGAATTGACTGCCCTTGAGTGGTCAGCTGCCGATAAAAAAGTGCTTTCAAGGTGGATGGAATATTCTATGAATCAATGAAAAAAGTAATTTTCATGGACAATGTATTTATTCCTAAAACGTTAAATTTGAGTTAAACAAAAAGGTAGACACTGATTTTTCAGCTAACTTGCCAAAAAAAATCATTACATGGTTCGAACACTATTGCCAGTTTTATTTGTTTTCATTACCCTGTCAACATCCGCACAGCTCAATGTTGCCTATTACATAGGATCGGGTAGGTATGATTTGTATAAGGAAGATTATGTTCAGGCTATTTCGCGCTTTACAGCAGTAGTTAACAGCAAGCCCCGGTTGTCAGAGGCCTGGTTTTTAAGGGGCATTGCCAAATACAACTTAAGCGACTATCTTGGCGCCATGGAGGACTTTTCGCAAGCCATAGAAATCAACCCGTTTTATTCCGATGCATACCATTATCGTGGATTGACACAAGAGCAGCTGGGCGATTTTAACAGCGCAAAAAACGACCTGACGGCAGCCATGGAGCTCAATCCCGCGAATGGCAGGCTTCAGGCAGATATGGGAATAATCCACATTATGCACGAAGAATACGCCAAAGCCCTGGATTATTTCAACGAGGCACTGAAACTCGACAAGGTCTCACCCGATACCTATTTTAACCGTGCCATTAGCCACATGCAAATGGGCGATACCGTGGCGGCAGTTCGGGACTTGAAAACCGGTATCCGGCTAAACCCGTTCTCGGCTGAAGCCCTTCGAAGACTTGCCATTATCCAGTACGGGCAAAAGAATTTCCCCGAAGCCATTGTTAATCTCGATCAGGCATTGAAACTCGATGAAGGAAATACCATGATTATGTTTCAGCGAGCCATTTCGTACTACCAATTAAAAAATTTCGACAAAGCACTGGAAGACTTGCAAGCTGTAATTGCCATTGATTCAGCAAATGCGCTGGTCTATTATAACAGGGCTGTTTTGCTGAGTGAGCTGGGCAGATACAACGAGGCTATTGAAGACTATGGAGAGGCTATGCACATTAATCCTGACAATATCCTTACCTATTACAACCGCGCCGGCGTCAGAATTGAGCTCGAAGATTTTCGTGGTGCCCTGAACGATTATAACAAAGCAATTGAAATCTTTCCTGATTTTGCAACGGCATACGTAAACCGAAGCTATGTCAAACAGATGCTTGGCGATAGCCGAGGCGCCTTTCTGGACAAGAAAAAGGCCGAAGACTTGATTGTCAAACACCGTCAAAACAGCAACGATACCACCATGTTTGCCCAACTGCGCGACACGGCCTATAATCTGAAACAATTGCTCGATTTTAACAGCGAATTCAGTAACAGCTTTACCCGAGGAAGGCTTCAAAACCGGGCGGTTGTCATAAAATTACAACCACAATATGTTGTTCAGGTTGCGCAGGTTCCGCCGGTTGTTGGGTTGCCGTTCGTTAGTGCTTTGTTCGCTTACAACCAGACTAAGGGGCAAGGCATGAACCTTTATCCACGATTAATGACGAGGGAATTGGCTGAAATCCAGAACGAAGCAATCAACTCCGCTAAACGGATCGAACTTTTTATTATTGAAAAAGTACTCGATGAAGCCAAACAAGCCAATTATTATCAGGCACTCGAAATTTTGCACCAATCGAAAGATAGTTTTCACACCCAGTGGTTGTACTTTTTCCTCGAGGGAACAATCGAGGCCGCCATGGCCGAATATATTCATTCCATGTCGGAAATCACCACAACCGTAAAATTGGCCGAGGGGGGGACAACATACCGCTCATCGGGAGAAGTACGCACTATGATTGATTACAGCAAGGCCGAGCAGGGTTTAAGTACAGCCATAGAAATTAATCCAGGCTTTTCGTTGTCGTGGTACAACAAAGGGAACATAATGGTGCAGTCGCAACGTTTTCGAGAAGCAATTGACGATTACACCAAAGCCCTGACCATTGACGAGAATCTTCCTCAGGCCTACTATAACCGCGGGTTGACCCTTATTTATCTCAAAGAGGTTGAACGCGGATGTCTGGACATCAGTAAGGCCGGACAATTGGGTATTACCGATGCTTATAGTGTGATAAAACGCTATTGCGAAAAGAAAAAACCATAGGTTATGATAGGACAGGAAGTTGTATATCAATATTTGCAACAGCATGGGATTTCTTTTGATTATTATGAACATCCGCCAATTCCTACCATCGAGGAGGCTAAAATTCATAAATGGTGGATTGATGCGGTGTTCTGTAAAAACCTGTTTTTTAGGAACCACAAAGGAAACCGGCATTATCTGGTAATCTTGCACCACGATTCACAGTTAGGGATTTCGGGACTTGAAAAGAAGCTGAAGCAGGGAAAGCTGACTTTTGCGTCAGAACCCCGAATGGCTAAGTATCTTGGATTGAAACCTGGATCGGTTTCGCCTTTTGGTTTGCTACACGATAGCGAAAATCACGTGCATGTTTTTTTCGATCCCAAACTCAAAGCGGCCACAAAACTTAGTTTCCATCCCAACGACAATCGCGCAACCTTAGTTCTGCAGGCTGCTGATTTTTGGCGGTATATGGATTCAGTAGGAAATGGATATGAATTCATTGAACAAGAGAGAGAGCAGCCTTTGTAGTAAGCTTTTTAATTCAATGCGGTTCTATTTATTGTTTTCATTATCTTTGCTACGTTAACCTTAAAATCATACAAAATGTTTGCAATCACAACAGAAAATGTAACTAAAAGTTTCATTAACCACAGGGCACTCGACAACGTCTCCGTCAGTGTGCCGGAGGGAACTATCTTTGGGTTACTGGGACCCAACGGTGCGGGCAAAACCACGCTAATCAGGATCGTAAACCAAATTTACGCACCCGACAGCGGAGTTATAAAAATTAACGGTGAAATTTTATCGCCCCGGCATGTAGAAAGTATTGGCTACCTGCCTGAAGAACGCGGACTCTACAAAAAAATGAAAGTTGGAGAACAGGCCGTGTACCTGGCTCGGTTGAAAGGCCTTTCCAGACACGATGCCTTGAAGCGTTTAAAATACTGGTTCGAGAAGTTTGAAATGCAGTCATGGTGGGATAAAAAAGTGGAAGAACTTTCCAAGGGAATGGCGCAAAAAGTGCAGTTTGTAATTACTGTTATCCACGAACCCAATCTGCTGATTTTTGATGAGCCTTTCAGTGGATTTGACCCCATAAACGCCAACCTGTTGAAAGAGGAAATGATTGATCTGCGGAAAAGAGGAGCAACCATTATCTTCTCAACCCACAATATGAGTAGTGTCGAGGAACTTTGCAACCATGTTGCCCTCATAAACCGTTCGCGTAAAGTTCTTGACGGTCAGGTCGATGAAATTAAAGAACGTTTCAGGACAAACACCTATCGCATTGATTTTGCCGGAAATCTGACTGAGGCCGTAAATGGTGAAGGTATTTTTGATATTAAGACTTCGGAGAACGTTGGCAGGTACAACCGTGCTCTTATTGAAGCCAAGGGGAATACACCTCCAAACGAGCTTTTGAAGAAATTAATTCAACATATAGAAATTCATTCCTTTAATGAAGTTTTGCCTTCCATGAACGACGTGTTTATCCGTGTTGTGCAGGAAAACGTTCAAATAAATAACCAATAAACCACAAAACCATGAGCAAAATATCCAACATAATTCAACGCGAGTACATTACGCGTGTTAAAAAGAAGTCGTTTGTTATAATGACCATCCTGGGGCCAATCCTTTTTGCCGCCACGATGATTGTCCCTGTCTGGATTTCGCAAATGGGCTCTACTGACGAGCAACGGGTGGCCGTTATTGACAGTAGTAGCATCTTCGATTATACAAAAATATTGAAAGAGGTTACCTTCTTGAATACTAGGCAGCTACAAAATGACATTGTTAAACTTAACCCTAAAGCCGTTCAGTATTCCGAAGATTTTAAGGATTTGGCAAATAGGTTGCATGCTGTTGTAATTCAGCGCGATGAAAACATGGTTCCCAATATTCAGGCAACATTGAAGTCAACGCTGGAAAAACTACTAAAAAACAATATACTTTCTGCCAAGGAAACTGACAGTATCTATACCCGACATGCAGCCTATTACGATTTGCTAATCAAGGAGTTTGAAGGAATTCGCGGTAAAATACCCGACGATGGGAATACGAAATTCGTGTATGTTGATATGCCTTTTGAAACAGCAAAGCAGACCATCAATGAGGGTGTGTATTACGCCGTAGTCTTCATTCCAAAAAATGTCCTCAACAGCCGGCAAATTCAGATTTATGCAAAGAAAGCTGTATCCATGAACCTGCGTTCCCATATTCGATCAAACGTTGAAAGGGCTGTAGAGAATCATAAAATGGTTGAAGTAGGTATTTCCTTGCAAGATATGAGCCGCATAAAAACTAAAATTCATGCACAAACCATAAGAATTACCGATGAAGGCGTTGAAAAAGAGAGTCGTCCCGAATACGCCATGATAGTTGGTTATATTAGCGGTTTCCTGATTTATTTTGCCATTTTCATGTTCGGTGCCCTTGTTATGCGAGGTGTAATTGAGGAAAAATCGAACCGAATTGTGGAAGTAATCCTGTCGTCAGTAAAGCCTTTTCAGTTGCTTTTGGGTAAAATTATTGGCGTTGGTTTGGTTGGTCTGACTCAATTTGCCCTTTGGATTGTGCTTACTGTGGCTATTGTTCAAGCTGCCGGAGCGTTTCTTATGCCTTCAAACGTTGACCTCGTCCAACAGCAAACACAGGAAATAATGGCTGGTGGAGCAATGCAAAGCATTCAACCCATGTCCGATGAAAATGGTCCGGATCTCTCATCGATTTTTAATTCACTGAATATTATCAACTTCCCTCTTATTATCGGGATGTTTCTATTCTACTTTGTGGGAGGCTTTTTGTTGTACGGAGCTTTGTTTGCTGCCGTGGGATCAGCCGTCGATAACGAGGCCGATACGCAGCAATTCATGTTCCCCATTACTATCCCGCTTATTATTGCCTTGTTTGTCATGATTAACGCCATGCAAAACCCCGAAAGTAACATAGCGTACTGGTTTTCAATTATTCCCTTTACCTCGCCCGTTGTAATGATGGTCCGATTACCCTATGGCGTTCCTGTTATTGATATTGTCTTGTCGGTTGTATTGTTGATTGGTGCTTTTATTTTCACAACCTGGATTGCATCAAAAATATACAAGACAGGAATATTAATGTATGGTTCTAAGGTCAACTGGAAAGAGATCTGGAAATGGATCCGACATAATTAAACCGAATCATCGATATTGAAGGCACTTTCGTGTTAATAATAATGCACGCTTTTGATATAGAATAAAATGGCACCACGTAAAAACAGAAGACATTCATTTATCCTAAACAATATGATTCTTTTACATCAGCAAATTCGTGGTGCCATTTTTACGGTTTTCGTTCTTTCTTCCATTAGTCTGCAAGGACAAACCAAGATAAATTACCGCAAAGACCGGGATAAAATAATTCTGACTTCGTGCGGAAAATCATCACCCGAGTTGACAGCCCACAACATCAAGGCACTCGAGGCTATTCATCCCGGGTTGATCTCAAAAGGACTTTACCAGTATTATTACGATTTGGGAATGTCATATTTTACCGGATCCATTGCACAAAACCCACCCAAGGATTTTGCAAATGCCATTATGTGCTTTAAGGAATGTATCCGCTTAAAGAAGAAAGTTGGAAATTCCTATTACAACCTTGCCATAATCTACAATTCTCAAAAACAATATTCGAACGCCTACGAGTGCCTGCTGAATTATAAAATGTACGAGCGTAAGAAAAACTGGGATAAGGCTGAAGTACTGGGATTTGAAAAGCAACTTTTGAAACATTTACATAAGAATCTTTAATATTGTTGGCTGCACCTAACGGTATAGCTGTACATCCTCAATATACTTCCAAACCGGTTCAGGAAGAAAGAAGCGGATATCGTGTTTTTGGGTAATGGATTGTCGAATGAAGCTCGAACTTATTTCCATTAGCGGTGCATCAATCAAAGTTATATCGCCAAAAACCAATGGGTTGGGACTGTGAGTGTCTGGTCGTGGATAAACAAAAATAGGGCACATTTTCAACAGTTCCTGATAATTCTTCCACTTGTGCAGACTTTCCAGGTTATCGGCACCCATGATCAGGGAAAACCGCCGATGGGGATATTTTTCTTTCAGGTAAGTTATGGTGTCGATGGTGTAGGAGGGAACCGGCATGTAAAATTCAATGTCACTGACCCGAAATCCCGGAGCATTGCCAATGGCGCGCCTGACCATCTCCAATCGGTGACGGTCATCGGCCATGGTTTGGTGTTTTTTAAATGGGCTTTGGGGACTGACAACAAACCACAATTCATCTAATCCGGAGAAAGTTTTGATATAGTTTGCAATGACCATATGCCCAACATGGATTGGATTGAATGAACCAAAAAACAAGCCGGTGGATTGTATGTCTGCCATGGTTATGATTTCTGGACAAAAATGGAAATAAGGTTCACCAACTCAACCTTTGAAAGTTCGATGTTATCGTTAACCACAACCTTGTCGAATTGTTCCGCGTAAGTTAACTCTTCCGCTGCTTTTTCAACCCGGGTGCGGATATCTTCGTCGCTATCGGTACCGCGAATCCTTAGGCGTTGTTCAAGCACTTCTACCGAGGGTGGCCTGACAAAAACAGAAAGGGCTTGTTCTCCAAATAGTTTCTTAATATTTACACCTCCTTTAACATCCACATCAAACAGAGCCACTTTCCCGAGCGATGCAATCCGGGTAACTTCCGATTTTAAGGTTCCGTAAAACCGGTCGGGATAGACTTCTTCCCATTCAATGAATTGATTTTCAGTAATGTTTTTTTTAAATTCATCGATAGTCAGGTAATAGTAGTCCTTGCCATGTGTTTCGCCTTCGCGTGGTTTGCGGCTGGTCGCTGAAACGCTGAATTCAAAAATCGGCAGTTCCTGCATAAGATGCCTTATGAGTGTGGTTTTTCCCGAACCCGACGGTGCACTGATTATGATGAGTTTTTCGTTGTTCATTATTACAAAACATTTAAAACCTGTTCTTTCATTTGTTCCAGTTCATCCTTCATAAGGACAACCAACTTTTGAATCTCGCTGTGGTTTGCTTTTGAACCCAGCGTATTGATTTCCCTTCCAATTTCTTGGAGGATAAACCCAAGTTTTCTCCCAACATCGCCACCGGAGTCGAGGGTTTCCAGAAAATACTTTAGGTGTTGATCGAGTCTCACGCGCTCCTCGTTAATATCTAGTTTTTCGATGTAATAAATCAGTTCCTGCTCAAATCTGTTGGGATCAAACTTTTCGGGTTCGGCCAGCTCCGAAATGGATTTTTTTAATCTTGCCCGTACAACTTCTTTTCGCTGAGGTTCTAAGGGTGTAACCTGCTCTTTTAGTGCATTTATCCTTGATATTTTCATTTTCAAATCGTTGCGCAACGATTCGCCTTCGGTTGCTCTGAAATGAAGGCAATCAAGCATGCACTTGTCAATCATGGAGCGAATGACTATCCACTCCTCGGGGTTCAACTCTTCGTGTTGTGACTCCAGGACGTCGGGGAAACGGGTAATGGATGCCATAGCTTCATGGCTTATGCTTTGACCCACTGATTGGTATATTTCGTTCAATTGGTTGTAATAGGCCAGAAAAATATCGCGGTTTATCCTTGATTTTGGTTCTGCAGTTGTTAATTCAACAAACATTTGAAAATCAACCTTCCCTCGTGTTAGTTTTTCAGAAAGGAGGGATCTCAGTTCCGGCTCTTTTTCGCGATAATAAGATGGGATTCGAAGTCCCAAATCAAGGGTTTTACTGTTAAGTGATTTTATTTCTACGGAAATGCGTTTGCTGCTGTATTCGCCCACTGTTCGGCCAAATCCGGTCATTGAGTAGATTGGGTTCATCGTTCTGTGTTTTATTGCAAAGGTACGAAAATTGGGTGTCTGAAGCCATAATTTCCAAACGAATGTAAAAAAAAACTGCCCGGGATTAAACACGGGCAGTTTTTTCAAATTTCTTGGATTTATTCTTCTTCCTCTTCGGTGTAAGCTTTGAGAAGTTTTTCCTGTAAGTCGCCCGGAACCGGAGCATACTCGAGGAATTCCATGGAGTACATTGCTTTTCCTGACGAAATGGAACTCAGCGCTGTC
>JBBISE010000055.1:0-18838 GCA_037441445.1 Salinivirgaceae bacterium | reverse complement strand
AACGAAGCCCCCTATTTTCGGGAATTTGACGACGGGTAGTTGCAAGTTGGGTTAATCATGCTCTTGTGTGGCGAAAAATCGGTTGTCGGCATGGGCGTTTCATTTCAACATAAACAGCCAGGTTGGCCATATAGCAGAACAACAAGTTGGGCAGGCATTTCCTGTTCCCTACTGGAATAAAACGCACCTGCCCAACAAGCTTAAAAACAATGGCTATTACTTTACTATTATCCTTTGTGTCTGTTTTCCAATGCTTTTACTTTGAATTTGAATAAAATAAACGCCATCATGCACCGATGTTGGTATGATGACATCAATTTTATTAATTCCGGGCAACGTTCTGAACGACTTTTGCAAATGCAACGTTCCGGTTAAATCCAACAACATAACCTCAACACTCTCGACAACCGAAGTGGTAAAATCCAGGGTTATTAAACCAGAAGAAGGATTGGGATAGACGCGAAACGTTTGCTTTTCAGGAACATCCATTGCTGACATGCCAACGATATAAACACTGTCGGCAATTATTCGCTTCGATGTGTAAAGTCTATATTCGCCCGGGGCAAATGACAGTGTTTGAGTTGCGTTGTCAATAGATATTGAATCCTGTGTAAAAAACTCGTACCATTTGCCTGTCGTGGGGAAGGTCATCTCGAACTGCTCGGCAGTAACGTTAAAGTTTCCCATAACCACGGCATTCATGTCCGAATGCTCAAGTTTTATCCATTTTTTGGCTCCGTCCAAAGCGTTGGAAAAATTGGTGGTCGTGAAAACGGGATAGTTGCGTTTCAGATGGATTAATTTAGCATAGGTTCCGTGCAGCTGACGACGGTTGCTTTCGTTGGCGTAATTCCAGCGGACTGGCTTTCTCCCTACCCTACCATTATAGTCAATGGAAACATCGTAACCAAGCTCGCCAAATTGCCAAATCATTTTAGGGCCGGGAATGGTAAAAAAGAAAGCGGCAGCCAATTCGCAACGTTTTAGTGCAGTGGAAAGGTTTTTTACATTGTGGTCAGGGTTTGAACTGTTTCCATATTCGAGGTTCTTATACATAAGTCGTTCTTCGTCATGGCTTTCCATGTACCCTATCAGATTAGGAACGCTCCAGCCACGGGACTTGTAGGAAACACCTGAAAAATTTGAGTTACCTAACCATCCCATGGTTGCTTCGTTGTAATTGTAATTCATGTTTCCCCACAGCAGCATCCCTTTACCTTCAGAGGCACGATATTCGGCCAGTTCCTTTTCTTCCGAGTTTTCACAAAGGTGTTCCAGAATGACATAAGCATCTGGGTTTACATTCCAGATTTGGTCTGCCATACGTTTCAGATAGCTAATTCGCTGAGCGTCATAATTAGAACCTTGGTTGCCGGTTTGAACATTGGTAAACCCTTTGGTAAAGTCAAAACGAAATCCATCTACGTTGAACTCCTGCATCCAGTAAGTAGTTATTCTGTCAATCAAGTTTTGCACAACAGGTGCGCTGTGATCGAAATCGTATCCCCAACACCAGGGTTCGTGCGGGCATGTTTGATTATACCAGGGATTGGTGGCGGTTGGTTGACCATATTGACCCGCATTGGCATCGAAATACATTTGAACAAAGGGACTTTGACCGAAAGAGTGGTTCAACACCATGTCAATAATTACTGCAATTCCACGAGCATGACACTCGTCAATAAAGCGCTTATAATCGTTCTTTGTTCCGTAGGCTTTATCGGGGGCAAAATAAAAGCTTGGGTTGTAGCCCCAGCTGTCGTTTCCTTCAAATTCATTGATTGGCATTAACTCGATGGCGTTTATTCCCAAATCTTGCAAATAATCAAGTTTTTGCATTACATCTTTTATGTCGTCGCTCTCGACAAAATCGCGTATGTGAAGTTCGTAGATGACTAAATCAGTTTTGTCGGGCGCTTCAAAATGCGTTGTCTGCCAGGTGTACTCCTCAGGTGTTGTTCTGAATACCGAAGCCATTCCGGTTGTTTTATTGTTGGGATATTCAATCATGTTGGGATAATTTGTACTGGAAATGTAACGATCATTCCACGGGTCGCTGATTTTATCAGCATAAGGGTCGGCAATTCGCATTTCTCCGTCAATCCAATATTGGTATATGTATTCACGGTTAGGTTCAAGATTCGTTAGTGTGACCCAATAATGCTTACCATCGGGGGTACGGTTCATGTAAACCTCATTGGATGCTTGCCAGTTCGAGTGGTCGCCAATGGCAAAAGCGAAGGATTTTAAGGCTGCCGGATCGTGCAAAACCAATGTAACTTCATTGTTTCCTGTATAGTTTATGCCTGGCACAACCGATGCTGGAAGTTCTGACACCACAACTTCGGATCGTGTGAAAATAGAAATTGAGTCGCTTAACGTTGCATTTCCATTGGTTCCGGTTGCTTTAATCCATGTGGAACCATAGGTTGTGGTGTTAAATTGGTATTCGATGACATTTTGTGTGGACTGATCGACCAACGTGTTGCTAATATACAAGTAAAGGTTTTCCGTTCCATTGGCCGAGACTTCAACTGTTACCATATCGTTGAGCTCAAAAAGTGATTGCATTACTGTGGGTGAAGTAATTTTAACGGTCATTCCGGCGGCAACCACATCAACAAAAATGTCGGTGGTTTGTGCGTTGGCTTCGGCATTTCTGAATACAAAAGCCATTTTCTGTATGGTGGCTGTTTCCGCAACGCCATAGTAGGCTTTGATTGAAGGCCTGATTCGCAATTCATAGGTTGTAGCCGACAGGCGTGTCAATGCCGGTTGTGTAGTGTTGTTACCCCAGGATCCAATAACCTGCTGCCAATTGGGATTTCCTTCCAGAATAACACCCGTATGGGAATAAACAGTACCCGTGTAGGTTTCCAAAGGTGTGCCAGTGGCATTAAAGGTAATTATCACCGAATCGGAGGCCGTTGGTAGCGCTGGGTTGGATACAATGATTTGCGATTGTACATTAAAGCTAACAAAAAGTACAATCAAGAGGCAGAAAATGTGTCGAGTTCTCATGATAATTGATTTTATTTTGTACATTAATATTTCATCGGCCCTTAAAAAGTTTAGAAAACGTTTTGCCAAACTCATCAAACATCTCCATGGTTTCTAAAAGGGAAGCATTGTTTAAATCGATGGTATTGGGATCCTTGTACCTGATTTGCACCGGATAAATCAGGATTACACTGTTGGACTGGAAATAATTGCTCAGGTAATTGGGGATTCTGAGCATATTTTTATGAAATGAAGGTTTTTTCTCGCGGCTCATGACTATTATTAAACCATCATCGGGTTTTAGATCGCGGGAAATGATGAGGAAATCGTACCAGTTTTCGAAAGGTTTGAAAGTGGCTTCAATTGGATATCGCCGTAATATCTTCTGTATGGTTTTGGTGCTGGTAGGATTGGCATAAAAAACAACTCTAGCTCCTGTGTTGCGAGAAAGGTTCCAGATTTTTGCCAACCACAAGGCAAATCCAATTTCGCGTTCGGCATTTCGTGGTACTAATATTAAATGTCGCTTTATAGTAGAAATGGGCTGTGAAGGCTTATAAATAAGTGTTGTAGCATTTGTTCTGCCAAGAATTCCATCTAAAAATTCGTCATTAAAATATTCAACAATTCCGTCTTCTGAACTAAGCCCAAGAATAATATCAGAAATTCCCTGTTCTTTAACAACATTTGATATACCAGTGACAGATCCAATATCGACCCTGAATATTTTTTGTAATTCTATATCAACCGAAGCGGTCGTTTTAGCAGCATTCTCCAAGATTTTTTTTGCATCCAAAACATCCACGGACTCAAGTCCGTTTTCTTCGCTCAAAACCTTCAGGGCATATAATCCCTTCGTGTTCTCTTTTGATTTAATAATTGTACTGAGGTGTATAAGTTCGTCAATGTTTTCGTTTTTTAGTAAGGGTATCAGAATTTTTTCCTGATGAGGTGCAGTATCATTCTCAATTTCCGAATCCTGCTCTATTGAGATATTTTCTCCACCTTTTTGCGTAACAAAAGTGGCTATGGTGCAGGTAATTAAAATCATGATTATTGTTCCATTCAAAATACTTTCATTTAATAAACGAATGGGTTCGCCACTCTCTGTATAGCCTGTAACTATGTTATAACCAACTAGAACGGCTGCGAGTGTAGCAGCGGCTTGTGCGTTACTAAGGCCAAAAATAATGCTTCGTTCGTCAACTGTTAGTCTGAATGACTTTTGTGTAAGCCAAGCTGCAATAAATTTTGAAACCGTTGCCACTACCGTCATAACAGCAGCCACCTTTAAAGTTTCGAATCCCTGAAAAAACACTCTGTAATCGAGCAACATGCCAACCCCAATGAGGAAGAATGGAATAAAAACCGCATTTCCCACAAAATCAATCCGGTTCATCAAAGGTGATGTAGAAGGTATTAGTCTGTTAAGGGCCAAACCTGCAAGAAAGGCACCAATAATAGCCTCAACACCCGCAGCTTCAGCTAATACAGCGCCAAGAAAAACCATGACGAGCACAAAAATATACTGCGAAACATTATCGCTGAAACGCTTTAAAAACCAGCGCCCGATTATAGGAAAAACAAGCATAACTACAAGGGCAAATCCGGTAAGTGACAATGTTAGTTTTGTCCAGAAAGCCGGGTTTACTTCTCCGGTTGCCATTCCAACAACAATAGCAAGGACTAACAGAGCCAGGGTATCTGTAATTAACGTCCCTCCAACTGCAATGGTAACCGCCCTGATTTTTGTTACTCCTAACCGGCTTAATATCGGATAAGAAATCAGCGTGTGGGATGCGAACATACTGGCCAAAAGAACGGAGGTCATGACGGAAAAATCGAGCAAAAAAAGGCCTGCCAATATCCCCAATACCATGGGTACAGTAAAAGTATAAAGCCCAAAAAGGATACTTTTGGAGCTGTTTTTTTTAAAATCGGAGATGTTAATTTCCAAACCAGCTAAAAACATGATATACAGTAAACCCGCCGTTCCTGAAAGAATTATCCCTCCGTCGCGTAAAATTAGGTTAAACCCATTTGGGCCAACTACGGCACCAGCAATGATTAAACCCAAAATATGGGGAATTTTCAACTTGTTGAGCAGAATGGGTGCGGATAAAATAATGATCAGGATTACTAAGAATTTTAGTACCGGATTTGTAAGGGGCAAAGTCGTTTCAAAAATACTCAGTATCAGCATAACTAAAAATAATTTTCCTTTCCAATGTCCTGACCTTTGCCGTTCGGATTTTTCCTGAAATGGTCGGGGTCTTTATGATTTGTACAATATCGGCCTCAAGTTACAACTTTTTTACATTGGTTTTGGTTAACAGGATATCTAAAAAAAATCCATCCCTTATTCGATGCTTGAAAAAGGGATGGAGATGCTTTGATTTATTGATTCTTCGATTTGTTGGTTAACCTAGTCGCCAAAAGAGATGCCAACTCCCCGTGCGGTTTTTACCATATTCCCGTTGGGGTCAACCAAATTTGGGCGGTTAATGGCTTCATGAAGGGGTACAGCAATGATTTCGGGGTGACGATAGGCCACCATTTGTCCGAACTTTCCTTCAAGCACCATTTCAAAAGCTTTCACTCCATATTGTGTTGCCAAAATACGGTCATAGGCAATGGGAATTCCACCTCGTTGAAGGTGGCCAAGAACGGTTTGGCGGATATCACCCTCAAAACCAGCTTCTTTCAATTGTTGGGCCAAAACCGATGAAATTCCGCCCAATTGCAGGTTTGCATAGCCAACCTCGTTGCTTTTTTTGGCGGCAATTTGACCATTAACTGATTTTGCGCCTTCGGCAACAACAATAATGGCATGTCCTTTTCCGCGGGCATAGCGTTTATGAAGACGCTCCACTATTTTGTTAACATCGTAAGGGATTTCGGGGATTAAACAAACCTCGGCACCACCAGCAATGGCAGCGTGCAAAGCGATCCAGCCGGTAAAGCGTCCCATTACCTCCATAATCAAAACGCGGTTATGGCTTGTGGCTGTGGTCACCAGTTTATCAACCGCCTCGGTTGCAACTTGAACGGCGGTTTGAAAACCGAAGGTAAAGTCTGTGGCTAAAAGATCGTTATCAATAGTTTTGGGAACCCCAATAATATTAAGCCCTTTCTCGTACAGCGCTTGCGATATTTGCTGAGAACCATCGCCGCCGATGCTTATAACAGCATCAATACCAAGATATTGCAATTTCCGAATCATCTCATCGCTGCGGTCAACGGAAGTCCAGGTGCCATCGTTATTTTTAATGGGCCATGCAAAAGGGCCTCCCTTGTTTGTGGTTTCAATTATTGTACCTCCCTGAATATGAATCCCGGCAACGGTTTTCTCATCAAGTATCCTTATTTCTGTTGGTTCGCGCAAAATTCCATTGAAAGCCTCAATGCTGCCAACTACTTCCCAATCGCGCTCACGCGATGCTCTCTTCACAATAGCCCTTAGAACGGCATTCAAGCCGGGGCAGTCGCCGCCACCGGTTAATACTAATACCCTCTTCATTTTATATAAAAATTAAATTCAAATAATCTTCCCATAGCTAATTTTAAAGGCTTGCAAGGGTAATTGTTTTCTTTGGTACTGCCACCTTCAAAAAATCGGTTGCACTATACAGCACAACCGATTTCATACAAATAGCTCAACCAAATCGCTTTAGTGAAATACAACTAAAACTTAAAACTAACCATTATAAAGATTATCGACACAAATATACAACGGAAAATTGAAAAACGATCACTCTAAGTGTTTAAATATCAATATTTTTTAACGCAAACGATTTCGCAAACGTGTGCATTCGTTTTTTTTTCAAATTACCCCTCTAATGCTTTTTTCATATTCCATTTTTTTGTAATATAGCGGAATGTTAACAGAAAAATGCCTTCTGGTAAACAAAAAAACGAATTCGGAAAAATTACCATTCACCTCTAAATTTCATAACATGGAGAAAACATTTCATGATGTAAGACCATCACTTCGCGGAATTATTACTGCACTGCTGGTCATTCCGGCCTTAGCTCTGATGCTCAATTTCTCGGCTTGTAAGCAAATGCCGGAAAAACCAAAGGCAGCATTCGAAATCCAACACCTTGATTGGGTTTATCCTGCAACCATTTATGAAGTAAACGTACGCCAGTTTACAACCGAAGGGACGTTTGCTGCATTCGAAGAACACTTACCCCGTTTAAAGCTATTGGGAATTGAAATCCTGTGGTTTATGCCCATTCACCCGATTGGCGAAGAAGAACGCAAAGGGACACTGGGTAGTTACTATTCCATTAAGGATTATAAAGGCATTAACCCTGAATTTGGGACTATCGACGATTTTAAACGTGTTGTTGGCAAAGCGCATGAATTGGGCATGAAAGTCATTATCGACTGGGTTGCAAACCACTCCTCGCATGACAATGAACTGGCAAAAAACAACCCCGATTTTTATGTCAAAGACTCAACGGGAAAATTTATTTCGCCGTTCGATTGGACTGATGTCATTAAATTTGACTACTCGAACCCAAAAATGCGCGAGTATATGATTGGCGCGTTAGAATACTGGATTCGCGACATTGGCATTGATGGTTATCGTTGCGATGTGGCCGCTGAGGTTCCCACCGACTTTTGGAACGATGCGCGCGCAGCCCTCGACAAAATCAAACCCGTATTTATGCTTGCGGAAGCAGAACATAAACCGCTGCTTGAGTTTGCCTTCAACGCTGAGTATGGCTGGGAACAACACCATATTATGAACGAAGTGGCAAAAGGAAAAAAAACAGTTTCTGATTTCGACAACTATTTCGAAAAAATGATTCTCAATTATCCAAAGAACACCATAAAAATGAACTTTACCAGCAACCACGATGAAAACTCGTGGAACGGAACCGAGTTCGAACGCATGGGCGATGGCGCCAAAGCCTTTGCTGCCTTTACCTTCGTTATCCCCGGAATGCCCCTGCTTTACAATGGTCAGGAAGTTGGTTTTAACCGGCGGCTGGAGTTTTTCGAGAAAGATCAGATTGATTGGAAAGACAATGGCAATTTTGAAGATTTCTATAAAAAGTTAATTACCATGCGACGCAATAACACAGCCCTTTGGGCTGCAACAAAGGGCGCCGACATGGAGCGAATCCTTACGCCCAACAATCCCTCTGTTTATGCTTTTGTTCGAAAAAACGAAACGGATAAAGTTTTGGCTATCTTCAATTTCGGAACCGAAAAGGTGACGTTTGACCTGAGCAGCGAAATCATGGAAGGAGAATATGTGAATGTTCTAACCGGCGAAAACAAAACAATGAGTGGTGCGGAGAGCATGACTATGGAACCTTGGGAATTCCTGATAATGGAAGTCAAGAAATAACTTTTCGATACTTTTTGAAACCATCATAACTAAGACTGTTCTCTTTGTTCAGAGAACGGTCTTTTTTTTTAATCCCGAGTTGTTTCATCCCACAAGTAAAAAAAATCATTTCGGTAAACTCAAAAACGACTGTAAAAGCCAAATGCTTTACTTTGTATCCGCAAAAAGTTCTTGCAAACGCATTATCATCCGTATCTTTACAGCCTATAAACATGGTAAGAATTTTCAAGTACATGAAAGAGAGCGAATTGCACTTTATAAGCCGGCTTCCGACCTATACACTAAAAAACACCCTCATCCGCGTGTTAATGGTATCGGTTGTAGGGATTTTGTTTCTTTTGTTGGCGACAAACGTAACCCTCGAAATTGACCTCAATGTCCCGTTACATATCTATTTTCAAGTTATTGTGGTATTTGTTATTCTTTCCGAGGCCAACGTACTCTTCGATAACCTGGCAGAGCGCTTCTTCCCTATCCCGGAAAAAATAAAATCCAGAATTTTATTGCACTTCGCAATAAGTGTAATCATTGGCATTGCATCCATTATTTACTTTGACCGGATTAGCGTCTTCGAAAATATTCTTAAACAGCGCATTGTATGGTTGCTCATGGCATTGGGATTGATTTTCATTTTCTTCCTTATCATGTTTTCCATTGGTCTTAGGATAACCGAGAAATGGATTTGGTCAATGAAAGAAATCGATCGTCTTAGGGAAGCAAAACTTAAAAGCGATTATAACTCACTGCAGGATCAGCTAAATCCCCATTTTTTGTTTAATAACCTTAGTGTATTGAAATCCATGATAATATATAATCCAAAAGCAGCCGCTGTGTTTACGCAAAACTTTACGGACGTTTACCGTTACGTCCTGCAAAGTAGCCAGAAAACGACTGTAGCCCTCTCGGAGGAACTTGAATTTATTGATTCTTACATCGGGATTCATAAAGAGAGGTTAAGCGATAACCTTAACGTGCTATTTGAGATTGATAAAGATACGTTAACAAAAGAATTACCTCCGCTTTCATTGCAATTGCTCATTGAAAACGCCATTAAACATAATGTTGTCAGCCGGAAAAATCCACTAACAATATTTGTTTCGGCCAAAGGAAAGTATCTTTCTGTCCGAAATAATGTTTTACCCAAGGAAACAACCTATTCTACCCAAAAAGGCCTGTCGAACCTTAACCAGCGGTTTCAGCTGCTGACAGGAACCCAGCCTGTAGTTGATTCCCGCCCGGACACGTTTACTGTAACCCTGCCATTAATAGAAAAATAAGAAAGATTACATAATTTTTAGCGTATGAAGATTCTGATAATAGAAGACGAAATACACAACCAGCGGCTACTACAGGGAATAATAGCCGAATTGCGCCCCCATTGGAACATTGTTGAAGTTATTGAAAGCGTATCGGACAGCATTGAATGGCTTAAACAAAATCACGCTGACCTGATTTTTATGGACATCCAACTTGTTGACGGAGTGTGCTTTTCCATTTTTGATAAAATCGAGGTAAACAGCCCTGTAATATTCACAACGGCCTACGATAACTACGCTATTCAGGCGTTTAAAGTCAACAGCATCGATTATTTGCTAAAACCTATTAAGGAAGAGGATTTGCTTAGGGCCATTGAAAAATTCGAAAAGCAACATGAACCGAATCTGCAAGTGCCAAAGTACGCAGAACTGATAGACATGATTCGTAGCAACAGCAAACGTTTCCGTACCCGAATCCTAATTCACGGAGCCAAATCGTACTTTAAAATTACCGTTGACGAGGTAGCGTATTTCTACAGCGAAAGCAAAATAACCTTTGCCCGGATGAAGGATAAATCTGATTATCAGGTTGATATGACCCTTGAAATGCTGGAAGAGGAACTCGATCCCGACCAGTTTTTCCGCGCAGGGCGGAATATTCTTGTCAATATCAATTCGGTGGTAAGTTTCGAGGATTATTTTGGAGGAAAATTAATAGTAAAACTGCAACCTCCTTTTACTGAAACAGTAACCGTCAGCAGGCTCAAAAACAGCGCATTTAAGGTTTGGATAGGAAAGTAACACCCGCAAATGATAAATTCAAATGCGGGTGCACAAACAGGATTGTATCCCGAAATATTATTGTAATCCACTTCGTTTCAAAAAGGCATCAATGGTTGGCTCCTGCCCCCTGAATTGAACGTACAGTTTCATAGGATGATTGCTGCCACCTCTTGATAAAACATTGTCGCGGAAGCGTTGAGCTGTTTTCGCATTAAAAATACCATTTTGCTGAAACAAGGCATACGCGTCAGCATCAAGCACTTCTGCCCATTTATAGCCATAATAACCTGCCCCATAACCCCCGGCAAATAAATGCCCAAACAAGGTACTCATACAAGCGCCTTCCACTATCGGGAACAGCTCGAACTTGTTCATTGCCAAATTGTTGAAGGTTTCGACATCGGTATTCAGGGGCTCTTTAATGGTATGCCAGGCCATATCCAAACTGGCAAAGCTTACCTGACGGTCATTATTATATCCGGTAAGAAAATTGTCTGCTGCTTTGAGTTTTGCAATCAGGGAGGCCGGGATTTTCTCGCCCGTTTGAAAGTGCGTTGCGAAAGTGTCGAGCCACTCTTTCTCAATGGCCCAGTTTTCCATTATTTGCGAGGGAAGCTCAACAAAGTCACGGTAAACCGCTGTTCCCGAAAGGCTTTCGTAGGATACATCCGACAACATCCCGTGGAGCGCATGTCCAAACTCATGCAAAAAGGTTTTCACTTCGTGAAATGTAAGCAGGGATGGTTTCGTATCTGTGGGTTTTGTAAAATTACACACAATAGAAATCAAGGGCCTGATATTTTGTCCATTATTCACTGATTGCTCCCTGAATGAAGTCATCCAGGCTCCGTTTCGTTTGCTTTGGCGAGGGTGAAAATCGAGATAAAGAACAGCAAGGAAACGTCCGTCGGAATCGGTCACCTCGTAGGCTTTAACATCGGGGTGATAGACTGAAATTTCCGGGTTATACTTATATCTTATTCCAAACAACCGTGTTGTCAAATCAAAAACTCCCTGTTGCACTTTCGAAAGCTCGAAATAGGGCTTTGTTACTTCATCGTCGATATTATGCAGGTGCATCTTTAATTTTTCGGAGTAAAACGACCAATCCCAACGTTGCAGTGTACCTTTAAAGCCAATTGAACGGGCAAAATCTTCCACTTCGCGCTTTTCTTTACGGGCTATTTTGTGGCTAACGTCGTATATTTGATCAAGCAAGTTATTGACCCTAAATACGTTTTCGGCCATTCTTTCTTCCAGCACATAGTCGGCATAGGTTTCATAGCCAAGCATCCGGGCACGCTCAAGTCTTTTTTCCACAAGGCTTTTTACGATTTCTTTATTGTCGTGGTCATTGTTTCGGTTACACCTCGATACAAATGCTTTATACATTTTTTCACGCAACGACCGATTCTCGGCATATTGCAGAAAAGGTCCAAAACTGGGATACTGCAAGGTAAAAATCCATCCTTCCAAATTTCTATCCTTGGCCTCTAATGCAGCCATTTCCACAACTCCTTCCGGAAGACCGGCAAGTTGTTTTTTATCAGTAATATGCAAAACAAAATCATTGGTCTCGGCTAATTCATTTTCGTTGAATAGAAGAGACAATTTGGACAATTCCTTGTTAATTTCCCTAAACCGCTCGCGCATTTCGGGTGCCAGGTTTGCACCGTTGCGGACGAAGCCCTTGTAACTTTTAACCAGTAAGGTGCGCTGTTCATCGGTTAATTCCAATTTTTCGCGCTGATCGTAAACCTCCTTGATGCGTGCAAACAGTTTTTCATTCAAACTCACATCATTGCCATACTCAGTTATCAACGGAGAAATTTCCCTGGCGGCTGCCTGCATCTCTGGTGATGTTTCGGCCTCATTGAGGTTAAAAAATATATTCGAAACACGGCTTAATAGTCTTCCTGACTCTTCAAGTGCTAAAACCGAGTTTTCAAAAGTTGGTTTTTCGGGATTGTTAACAATAGCATCAATTTCGCGTTTAGCCTCCGTGATAGCCTCCTTCATGGCAGGAACGTATTGTTCGACCTTGATTTTTTCAAATGGTGGAGTTTGGTGAATTCCTGAAAATTCCTGCAACAGAGGGTTATCCACTGTTGATTTCTCATCGCAGGCCGTTAAACCTGAAAGCAAGGTAATAGTAATCATAATAAGTTTGTAGTTCATGGTATTATATTTATTTTCAATTAATTAAATCAATTTCGTTATTATTTCGAACGAAAAGCGCGCGCAAAAGGACCCAAATTATTTGGAATTTGTGGCTCAGGGATCTGTGCATCGTCAAATCTTTTGCCTAAATAACTTATTGTCCTAATATTTAAAGATATAAACCTTTAGGGTTTTATAAATAAAGCGTTAAAAAATGAACAGCAGATGTTCGGATTCGTACAAAGGAAATCATCATCCTAAAATTTGTTTCTTTGCGATAATTATCACAAAATGAACTTAGTATGCCTATTTTTAACAACCAGTGTTAATAAAATATTCGGGCCGGTTCGTGGTTTTTCATTACTTTTGAGCAGAAGTCCACGCAGGTTTTTTTGTCGATAAAAACAATACCTAAAGCACTTTTATATATCTGAAAATCAATTACAAGGAAGTGCAACAAAACGCACTTTTCTTCCATGATATAAACGGTGCTTTCCGGCGGGATTAAAAAGATTGGAAAGAAATGCACTCAATATGACCTCATTTACACATTTACACGTCCACTCGCACTATTCAGTCCTTGATGGCGCTTCGCACATTGAAAAATTGGTAGCCAAAGTCAAAGAGTTAGGCATGGACAGTATTGCCCTTACCGACCACGGTGCCATGTACGGCATTAAAGAGTTCCACGAGGAAGCCCTAAAAAGCGGAATAAAACCCATTTTGGGCATTGAAACGTATGTGGCGCGCCGAACCAGGAACGACAAAGAAGGAAAACAGGACTCGAGCGGATACCACCTTATTTTGCTTGCAAAAAACAAAACCGGTTATCAAAACCTGATAAAACTATCCTCGCGGGCATTTGTTGAAGGCTACTATTATCGCGCCCGAATCGACCGCGAATTGCTGGAGCAGTTTCACGAGGGTTTAATTGCTTCGTCGGCCTGTTTGGGTGGCGAAGTCCCAAAAATGATTGAAAACTATGGTGAAGACGCTGCTGATGAGCCAATTCAGTGGTACAAAAATCTGTTTGGCGATGATTTCTATTTGGAAATTATGGCCCACCCAGCCGAAGACCCTCGAATAAGAGCCGAGGTTTACGAAAGGCAGTTAGTTGTAAACGAATCTATTAAGCGATTGGCTGCAAAACACAACGTGAAAGTAATTGCTACCAATGATGTTCACTTTATTGAAGCCGCCGATGCTGAACCCCACGATCATCTTCTGTGTATTACAACTGGCAAGAAATTGAACGACCCTGCGCGAATGCGCTATACCCGGCACGAGTACCTGAAAAGTACCGAGGAAATGCAGAAACTTTTTGCCGATTATCCGCAAGCCCTCGAAAACACACGCGAGATTGTTGATAAAGTAGAAGTTTACGTGTTGAACTCCGCTCCCATTATGCCCGACTTTCCCCTACCCGATGGCTTCACCGATCCGGGGGAATACCTACGGCACATTACCATGGAAGGCGCTTACGAACGTTGGGGAAAACCCCTTTTCCACGAAGCCGGAGAAAGATTGAACTTTGAACTCGACACCATCATTAAAATGGGGTTTCCGGGATATTTCCTTATTGTTGCCGATGTTATTAAAAAGGCTCGTGAAATGGGCGTTCTGGTGGGACCCGGGCGAGGTTCGGCAGCAGGTTCGGCAGTAGCCTATGCCTGTCAAATAACCAACATTGATCCCATAAAATATGACCTGCTGTTCGAACGCTTCCTGAATCCCGACCGTATTTCCATGCCCGATATTGATATTGACTTCGATGACGACGGACGCGAAAAAGTGCTGAACTACGTTGTCAAGAAATATGGTTACGACCGTGTGGCCCACATCATTACATTTGGAACCCTGGCCGCCAAATCGGCCATAAAAGACGTGGGAAGAAGTCTTGACGTGGAACTTCCCAGGGTAAACGCCATTGCAAACCTTATTCCGGAAGGCCCCAAGGTCACCATTAAGCAGGCATTGAAAGAAAGTCCCGATTTGAGCAAACTAGCGAAAGAAGGCGACGAGAAAATCAAATCCATTCTCAATGTAGCTCAAAATTTGGAAGGCACAGTTCGCCAAACCGGGGTGCATGCCTGCGGTATTATCATTAGCAAAGAGAGCCTCGAAAACTATATCCCCATTTGTAAGGATTCAAAAGCAAACCTTCTGATTACCCAATACGACGGCCATTATGTTGAACCTATCGGGATGTTGAAAATGGACTTTTTGGGTTTGAAAACGTTGTCCATTATTAAGGAATGCCTCGAATATATTGAAGCAACAACCGGCAAAGTTATTGACATTGACAAAATTCCTCTATACGATAAAAAAGCGTACGAAGTATTTGGACGAGGCGAAACCACCGCCCTATTCCAGTTCGAATCGGCAGGGATGAAAAAATATCTTAAACAATTACAACCCTCTGTATTTGAAGATTTAGTGGCCATGAACGCGCTCTATCGTCCGGGTCCCATGGCCTATATTCCCACGTTTGTTAACCGTAAGCACGGCAGGGAAAAAATTGTATATGACCACCCACTGATGGAACCCTACCTGAAAACAACCTATGGAATTACTGTCTATCAGGAACAGGTTATGCTTTTGTCGCGAAAACTGGCAAATTTTACCCGCGGACAATCGGATAACCTGCGAAAGGCCATGGGTAAGAAAATTATAAAAACCATGAATGAGCTGAAAGATAAGTTCAAGGATGGTTGTTTAGCCAACGAGGAGTTCATGGATGGCTGCCGGAAAACCAATGCCAACGCGGAAAAACTGATTGACAAAATATGGCAGGACTGGGAAGCGTTTGCCCAGTACGCATTTAACAAATCACACTCGGTTTGTTACGCCTATATTGCCTATCAGACAGCCTATCTGAAAGCCCATTACCCATCGCATTTCATGGCTGCGGTGTTGAGTTCGAACCTGGGCGATATTAAGAAGATCACCCTCTTTATGGATGAGGCCCGACGAATGGGAATTGAAGTGTATGGCCCCGATGTCAATCACAGCTATAAAAAATTTACTGTTGACGAAAAAGGGAACGTGCGATTTGGAATGGCCGCCATTAAAGGTGTTGGCGAGAACGTGGTCGAGCATTTTGTAAAACTGCGAAACGAGGGTGGCAAATTCAAGGATATTTTCGATTTTGCCGAACGAGTCGATTTCCATATTGTAAACAAAAAAAACCTCGAAGCCCTTGCTGCAGCTGGAGCCTTCGACAGTTTTGGTGTTCCTCGGAGTGCTTTTTTCGTGGAAGAAGGAAAGGAATCGAGCTTCATTGAAATCCTTACTAAATATGGCAATACCATAAAATTAGAAAAAAACAGCAAACAAGCCACGCTCTTTGGCGATGCCAAAGAACTGGAAATTCCCAGGCCACAAATTCCAGCTGGCACCGAGTGGAGCAAAGCCCATACACTGAAACTGGAAAAAGATGTCATAGGTATTTATCTGTCAGCCCACCCGCTGGACGATTACAAGTTTGAAATTGAGCACTTTACCACTGCCGAATTGTCAAGAATGGCCAATCTGGAAGATTTTGCCGATTCGGATGTTACCATAGCCGGCATGGTAGTTTCGGAGCGGAACCAGCTGACAAAAAACAACGAACCTTATGGCCGATACGAAATTGAAGATTACTCAGGCTCGTTTGGTTTAGCCCTGTTTAAGGAAAATTACAAGAAATTTGGGATGCTGATGCATACAGGTCACTTTGTCCTTATTAAAGGACGGGTTGAAGTGCCCAAATGGAGAAGGGAAAGTGGCGGGGGACTTGAATTTCAGGTTAAAGAAATTCTAATGCTGTCGGAGGTTCGCGAAAAAATGGTAAAAAAATTAACGATTAAAATCCCTTTAGATGAAGTCAATGAAGATCTCATTGGCGATTTATCAAAGCACACCGACAGTGTAAAAGGGACGGTGAACATGGCAATTCTGGTCGAGGATTATGAAGAAAACCTGTGGGTTGAATTATTTTCAAAATCACAAAAAATCCTCTTTAACCATAATTTCATGAAGTTTATAAAAGATTACGATCTGAATATAGCCATTAACTGATGTTGTGGCAAACTTATTGTGAGTAGTGACACGCACTATTAGTGAACAATTTTTGAACTATATCGTTTTTAAACAAACTCAATAAAACTCTTAATTATGGCGCTTGAATTAAACGAAAACAACTTCGATAGCGAAGTTTTAAAATCAGACAAACCTGTTGTGGTTGACTTTTGGGCTGAGTGGTGTGGACCATGCCGCATGATTGCCCCAATTATTGAAGAAATGCACGCTGAGTACGCCGGAAAGGCTGTTCTGGGTAAGGTTGATGTTGACTCGGCTCCTTCCATTGCAGCAAAATACGGAATCAGGAACATTCCTACCGTTTTGTTTTTCAAAAACGGCGAAGTAGTTGACAAACAAGTAGGTGCAGTACCCAAAGCTACATTGGAACAAAAATTAACAGCCCTGTTATAACACATGGTTTTGGTTATATAAAATCCCGGGAGGCTTGGCTTTCCGGGATTTTTTTTGTTTGTATATGGCCGTAGAAAGCGAAACTTTCCGGATTTATATTGCCGTTTTCCCACTCATTAACACTACCTTCGCTCCAAATAAAACAACCAATCGTGACTTTCGAAGAATTAAACCTAAATAAACCGTTGCTTCAGGCACTAGCCGATATAGAGTATGAGCAACCAACTCCAATACAAGCAAAAGCGTTTCCAATTATAATGTCGGGACAAAACGTTATTGGAATAGCACAAACCGGAACAGGAAAGACATTTGCCTACCTGCTGCCACTTTTGCGTCAACTTACATTTTCCAAGCAAAAAGATCCACGAATTCTGATATTGGCACCTACACGAGTATTAGTACTACAAATACTTAACGAGGTGCGGAAACTTACAAAATACACTTCATTTCGCTCCGAAGGGGTTTATGGAGGAAACAGTCTAAGTTCGCAAAAGCAAATTGTGTACGATGGCATCGATATTTTGGTTGCCACTCCCGGACGACTTATGGATTTATCATTTACCGGTGTATTGCGTCTTAAAAGCATTCAAAAACTGGTTATTGACGAAGTGGACGAGATGCTAAGCCTGGGTTTCCGATCACAACTAACCCGGGTTCTCGACCTACTGCCCGAAAAACGCCAAACCCTTATGTTCTCGGCCACCTTGACCGGGGATGTTGAAGCACTGATTAACGAAAAAATTATTGACCCTGTAAAAATTGAGATTAGTTTGCACGGAACACCCCTCGACAAAATTGAGCAAATCCTTTACCATGTCCCCAACTTCAACACAAAAATTAACCTGTTTGAACAGATTTTCGAAAAAGACCTTGAACAGTATAAAATCCTGATTTTTGTAGGGTCGAAAAAAATTGCCGATCGAGTGCATGAACGTATCGAGAAAATGTATCCGGACAGAGTTGGAGTAATTCATTCCAATAAAGCACAAAGCACACGGGAGGCTACCATCAAAAAATTCAATCAAAACATATTCAAAATTTTAATAGCCACGGACATAGTTGCATTGGGAATGGACTTTTTGGACATTACTCATGTTGTAAACTTTGAAATTCCTGAAATTCCGGGCCACTATATCCACCGTATAGGACGTACCGGAAGGGCGGAGAAAAAAGGTATTGCTATTTCGTTTGCAACACCAAACGATGTTGAACACATTGAAAACATCGAAACTACCATGAAAATGTCTATTCCTGTGAAGCAGATTCCAAAAGAAGTTGTTGTTGCTATAATTTTGCTTCCAGACGAAGAAGCGCCAAAATTATTCGATAAAAATTATTTAAAACCCACAAAAATAAAAGCTCCGCAAGGTGCTCTGCACGAAAAAAGCAAAAAAAAAAAAAGAAAGTAAATCATGGTGGCCCAAAACGAAGATTGGAACAATTTGATAAAAATGGACGGCCAAAGAAAAATTTCCACGTTAAGAAAAAACGCTTTTAATACAACACTATTTAATTTTGATACACTTATAACTGCAAATGTTTGATATCTGTTCGTAGTCGGACTGAAGATCTTCATGCATCGACGCAACTGTTTTCTTTACCTTGGCCACTTGTCGCATATATAAAGCACCCATGGCATTGGAATCGGTTAATGAGACTCCTGCTTTTCTAAGTTTTTTGCAAAAATAAATAGGGCCTGCTGAAAATCTATTATTATATTGATATTTAGAGATATAAAAGTAAACAGAACACATCTTAATGCAATGGTTTTTGACTCAACAAAGAAAAAACCTTGCATTT
>JBBISE010000054.1:0-18879 GCA_037441445.1 Salinivirgaceae bacterium | reverse complement strand
GTGGGACTACCCTCTCAAAATTCCTCTAATCGCTAATGCGTAATCTGGGTTTAACCACTTTATAGCATCATCTTCTTTGGTGAAAAGTTTTGTTGGAACCTTCGGATTACTGAATTTTAAATACAAATTAGCAAAGGTTACTGTAAATTTCGATTCGGCCAAAATTGCAGAACCTGCCACATGTTTACGGTACTGTGCCGCACCAAAATTCCTAACTTTTGAGTCAATAAAAAACATGTCCCGAATGTCAACCAAATTAGCACATATAGCTGTACCGTTCCATTCGTCGCCTGCCTTAGTCATGGCCTGGGCTGTTTCTAAATCCAATGTGCACTTGTTTATAGCATTATACACATAAATTTGATCATCTCTTTTAATGAGTTCGATTTTGTTGTTAATGATTTTGCGTTCCATGGGTTATCGTATTTTGGCCAATAAAAACCTAACGGTATTAATTCGCTAATCTAGTCATAAAACAAAACATTATGGTTTTGCTAAGAAAACTTTCAAACCGAATAACTAAGTCGTAAAATATCCTGTTACCTCATTCATTCTGTCGGCTATGCCCGAAAATTCCTCTGCTTTCTTCGACATTTGCTCCGATTGATTCTGATTGGCCTCTGACAGTCTTTTAAGCTTCTGTATTGCCTGCCGGATTTGGTCAGCATTCATGGTTTGTGCCTGTGTGTTTTTTACAATATGGTTCACAAGTTCTGATGTTTTCTGAATTTCAGGTACCAATTGCAACAACATGGCTTTGTTTTTATCAGACAGTTCCACCCCTTGGTTCGAAATATCGATTATCTGGGCAGCCGCTTCTGAACTTCGGGCAGCCGGTTTCCTGACTTCAGCAGCAACAACGGCAAACCCTTTCCCGTGTTCACCTGCACGGGCAGCTTCTATGGCAGCGTTCAAGGCCGGAATATTGGTTTGCGAGGCAATATCGGTTATTATGGCAATCTTTTCACTGATTTTGCGGACCGTTTCAGCCGTTTGATCCGCTAAATGGCTTCCATCGGCAATTATTTTACTGGCTGATTGGGCAATCTGAAAAGTTGTTTCAGCGTTCTTTCCGGCTTGAATCAAGTTTGTTGCTATGTTATCAATTGATTCTGAAACATCGTCAGTGGCTCTGTTTTGCTCAGACACCATAGTATTTAAACTCTCTGATGTATCAATTAAAGACTGACTGAACCTGTTCACATTGCCCGATTCCGTTTGCACATTAGTTATGACCTCGTGCAGATGAGCGGCCATCTGCGACAGACTCGTACCCAACATTCCAATCTCGTCTCCCGATTCAATATCAATGGTTGTTTTAAGGTTTCCCTGACTAATAGAATCTGCAAATAGAACTCCTTTATTTATGTTTTTGTATATTCGGCGAGCAATTGACATCACAACCAGTGTCAACAACAAAAAACCTGCAATCCCCACGATTACCGTATTCATTAACACCGCCTTCGATTTTGCCATAACTACGTCTAAAGGAACCAAAACACCAAGAGACCAGGGAGTTTGGGTATTTCCAATGACCACCGGAGTAAATACAACGAATAATTCCGCACCCGAATCTGTGTGAAATGCCGAAAAAGATACTTCCTGCCCACTTGCAAACTTGCGCTCCAAATCGTATTCTTTTGTTTCATCTGGGTTTACATCCTGAAAACGCCGCCCGATAATAGAATCTTCCGGATGAGATATATAAATTCCTTTGTTGCTGACTAAAAACGCGTATCCCTTATCAAACGGTTTGAAATTCAAAACCATTTTATGAATAAAATCCAGGCTGATGTCTATTCCGGCAAGTCCGGCAAACCTGTCATTATATAGAATTGGAGCAGCAAGGCTTGTTTCATGAACACTATCCTGCCCACGATACAAGGCCCAGTATGGTTCAAAAACGGCCTCCTGTTTGGTGTCCATTACCAAGTGATATCCTGTTTTGCGCTGAATTCCCATTGTGTCACGATATACTTTATAATGCTTTACATCACCCTCGGCTCGATGGTATGTGTATGTTACTCTGCCAGGCCTCGAACCCCAATTTTTATCAAAATTCTCTAATTGCCACGACATCCAGACAGCAATATATTGCTGATTTTTCCGCAGTGATTTATCTAAAAACATTAGTAAACAGCACTTCTCTCAATGAATCATCAATGGAATTAAAATGACTGAAACCATCGGCAAGTCCCCGGACGTGACCAAGCTCGGTTTGTAAAATGCTTTGGATACGGGTGGCGTACAATCTGTTTTGTTCAATTACAATATTTTGGGCATCATCATGACTATTATCACTTACAGTTTTCAGCAAATAGCCAAACGTGGCCAGATAAGCAACTATAGAGGTTCCGAGAACGCTGAAAATTAACTTGGTTTGAATCGAATTAAGCTTCATGGTCGTTTTTATTATGGTTTTCAAAAATAGTGATACAAAACTTAATCATTTTTTTTCTCAAAAAGACACCCCCTAATGAAAATATAAAGCGCTGTTCAATGTTTCTTTTAGTAGCATTTACAGGCATTTTAGTATATTTGCAATTGAATCTGATTATTCGAATTTTCAGTCAATCGTTAACCTATGACCATATTTATCATCCTAGTCACCGCCATTGTTTCTGTTTATGCATTCAGTGACAGTGGCATTATGTCGAAATACCAGTTCAATGCATACAGAATAGTGCACCAGAAAGAGTGGTACCGCCTTTTTTCGCATGCCTTGTTGCATGGAAGTTGGATGCATCTGATAATTAACATGCTGGTATTATACTCCTTTGGTGAGTTTCTGATTTTCGCGTTTCGTCAGTTTTTTCCATACATAAAACCAGGCTTGCTCCTACTTTTGTTTTATGTTTTTGCCGTGGCCATAGCTAGCCTCTATAGTGTCAGAAAACATCGTAATGACTTCTGTTACAACGCAGTAGGAGCCAGTGGAGCGGTATCAGCAGTGGTATTTGCCTCCATATTTTTTGCACCTTACCAGCCAATTTTGTTTTTTGGTATTCTTCCCATTCCAGGAATTCTTTTTGGCGTTGGATATCTTTGGTACACCTACTACATGTCGAAAAAAGGAAATGACAACATTGGCCACGATGCTCATTTTTATGGAGCCATTTTTGGATTTCTGTTTCCGGTAATTCTAGATCCGCAATTAATTTTGTATTTCTTCAACCGCTTGTTAAATCCCTAAATAAAAGCAATGAAAGCCGTTTTTTTTGACCGTGACGGAGTTATTAATGATAACAGCCAGCATTACTACACCTATACAACGGAACAGTGGAAATTTAACCCCGGTATTGTTGACGTGTTGAAACAGTTGACAGGACTGGGTTTCTCGCTTTTCATCGTCACGAATCAAGGGGGAATTTCTCGAGGTTGTTACACGAAAACAGAGGTGGAGATGCTGCACCTTTGGGTCTTGTCTGTTCTTAAGAAAGAAGGAATTACCATTACCGATATTGCTGTTTGTCCCCACCATACTTTGTTGGAAGATTGTTTATGCCGCAAGCCAAAGCCCCTTATGCTCGAAAAATTGATTGCACGCTATAATATTGATATTGCACAGAGTTGGTTTATTGGCGACAGCAAATCTGACTTCGAAGCCGCGCAGGCTGCCGGATTGCGTGCGATAATTGTCCCGGCAAACACCAATATCCGTTCCCACATAACCGAGATAGGTTAGATATGACCTCGAATCAAGTTTTCATTTGCCTAAACGGTGATATTGTTCCCGACAAACCTTTGTTGACAATTCAAAACAGGGCCTTCAAATACGGCGATGGATTGTTCGAAACCATGCGTGTGCGGGGAACCCGAATCCTGTTTTTCGATCAACACTACCAGCGGTTAACTGAAAGTATGAAACTATTGCGCATGCATGTCGAATCGTTGCCCACACCGCAGGAAATTGAAAATGCCGTCAGTCGCTTGCTATACAGAAATAAGTTCTTGAAAGCCGCCAGGTTGCGGTTTTCTGTCTATCGTGAAGACGGCGGGCTGTACACCCCAACAAACAACAACATACAGTACTGCATTGAGGCCTCCCCATTGGATAACGGGAAATACGAATTAAACACAAAAGGGTTCCGGATAGGAATTTACAACGATATCCCAAAATTCCCCTCGGCACTGTCAGCCCTTAAATCAACATCAGCCCTGCATTATATCATGGCTGCCAATTACACCTCCCTGAGACGTTTCGACGACTGTCTGCTGGTAAATCATTTGGGTCACATTGTCGAGGCAACATCTTCGAATTTGTTTGTTTTGAAAAATGAAAAACTCTATACTCCTCCCCTCGCCGATGGTTGCATTCCCGGAATCATGCGAAAACAAGTAATGGAAATTGGACTGCGTTTGGGAATGGAAACAATTGACCATCAACCGTTGATACCCGAAGATTTACACGGAGCAACCGAAATTTTTCTTACAAATGCAGTAAGAGGAATTCAATGGGTACTAGCCTACAAAGATGACCGATACTTCAGCCGAATGGCAAAAACGCTCATCGGCCACATAAACCAAAAAGCCGGATTAATGGAATAAAGTACCCATGAATGGAGTTATAAACACCGAAAAGCGCCCTATAAAGCTTTGGGTTACCGATGCCGATGCCGAAACCCTCCGCCAAGCCAGGAACCTGGCCAATCTGCCATTTGCTTTTTCCCACGTAGCGCTGATGCCCGATGCCCATGTTGGATTCGGGATGCCCATTGGGGGCGTTTTGGCTACACAAGAGGTAATTATACCCAATGCCGTGGGTGTAGATATTGGATGCGGAATGTGCGCTATTCAAACAAATTTAGATAGTATTGATAAACAAAACCTTAAAACTATCCTATCCAAAATAAGAACGCGCATTCCCTTGGGTTTCAAATGGCATGATAAAAAACAAGATGCTCAATTAATAGCACAAAGTTTGGAATCGTGCACCGTGGCGCAACAAGAATATGAACAGGCATTATATCAGCTAGGTACATTGGGCGGCGGTAATCATTTTATTGAAATTCAGAAAGATAACAGCGGAAAAATCTGGATCATGATTCATTCCGGCAGCCGCAATATTGGAAAAAAGGTAGCCAAGTACTACAACAACAAAGCTAAGAAACTGAACCACAGTTGGTTTAGTGAAGTCCCAGCTAGTTGGGATCTGGCATTCCTGCCCCTTGAAACCCAAGAAGCCCGCAATTACATTTCCGAGATGAACTTCTGCGTAAACTTTGCCTTGGCCAATAGAAAACTTATGATGCAGCGGGTATGCGAATCAATTCTGGAAGTTGAAAAAACAGCCTCTTTTGGAAAGTTCATAAACATTGCCCACAACTATGCTGCACAGGAAGCCCACTTTGGACAGCAAGTGTGGGTTCACCGCAAAGGGGCAACTCGTGCCGGAAACGGGGAAACTGGAATTATCCCCGGTTCTCAAGGAAGCAACTCTTTTATTGTCAATGGATTGGGAAATCCACAAAGCTTTGAATCGTGTAGCCATGGTGCCGGAAGGAAATTAGGGAGGAACCAGGCCATAAAAACGCTAGATTTAAAGGCAGAAATACAACAACTTGACAATAAGGGAATTTTTCATTCCATCAGGACACAAAAAGACCTCGAGGAAGCTACCGGAGCCTATAAGGACATTAACGAGGTAATGAAAAACCAATCCGATTTGGTTGAGATTATTGTCACTTTAGCCCCCCTTGCCGTTATTAAAGGGTAAACACAAAAACAGAAAACCGGACAACGATTGATGAACAACCTTGTCCGGCTCTGTACCGATAAAGCAATTATCGATATTTGTCCCTGTCTTGCTGACAGATTACATTCTTCTTTCTTTGATACGGGCTTTCTTACCTGTAAGATTACGCAAGTAGAAAATACGGGCTCTGCGAACTTTACCTGCTTTGTTCAGGTCAATTTGCTCGATAAAAGGGGAGTTTGTGGGGAAGATACGCTCAACACCAATGCTGCCACTCATTTTACGAACAGTGATAGTTTCAGTCAGTCCGGTTCCACGACGTTGAATAACAACGCCCCTGTACTGCTGAATCCGCTCTTTGTTACCTTCTTTAATTTTGTAATGCACGGTGATAGTGTCGCCGGCACGGAAAGCAGGAAATTCTTTCTTCTGATTAAAATGTTCTTTTACAACATTCATTAAGTCCATCGCGGTAAATTTATATAGTTTCAAATCAATCGGTTACAATGTAGCGGACTCCTATGTTCTCGCCAGAGATTGTAATCGGAGCGCAAAGATACATATTTTTAATTAATTACGTGTGTTTGATGTAAGTATTTTTTTTGTGATTATTCTATTCTTGTGTTCGTTCATGGTTGCACTATTCATGTTTTTTTTGCTTTACTCATAATAACATAGAAGCATTATCCCATTCTGATAATTCTTTTTTTTCGCCGCATAATTTCAAAACCAAAGATTTGAACTGCTGATTCAATTGGACTTTTAATCTTTCATTCCACAACGTCTTGATGTTATATAACATTAATTATTGAGAATTCCGTAGTACAAAAGAATAAACATGTAGAAAATCGTATCTTTGTCTCCACAGTCACAAGTTTCAAAGGAAAGAGGTTGAGGAGGAAAATATAACTAAATAATGAATCACGTTTCTGAATTCTCATTGAAAATTGTAACGTAAAAATGTTTTACAGATAAATAAGTATAAAATATTATGATGCATAAAAAAAACTCCTTTCCCAACTCTCCTGTGGCTAGTCATACAATCATCCATAGCCCAAAACCCATCCCTTTCGGTCACCTACATCGAAACCCCTAATGAATATTTCCTGCAGGTAAAACAATTTGGCGAGTTCCTTGACCGGTTCAACTACCTTTCCGATTTCAAGGGAAACCTTATTACCGAAGAGTTTGCACAAAAATTTCCCCGTGATAAATACATCTCCTTTTTATTCAACAAAGAAGATGGAAAAATTGAAGGAGATAACGATGCCAAAAAATATCACAATTCATAAACTTCGTAACCAACCCCGAGAACCCCAAAAAAATCGATCTCTACAGCGGACAAGTGAAAGCCACTGCCGAAATAAATTTTACCTACGCTGGAAAACCCGCGAACGGATCTATTGAACTGGTTCCTGAAGTTTTGCCAGATCGCTCGGCCAAATGGGTAATCAGCAATGTGGTAACCAATTGCTTTACTGGTGTTACCGATAGTCTCACTGCTCATTTTCTGGCTCCCAACAGCCACGAAACCAATTTCATAAACATAAAAAAAGTGAGTGGAAACTCAAACCCAATTCTGTTTTTTCCATCATCGCTGGCAACTAACCTTACAATGTTGTTTTTAACCGAGTCGGCAAAAGGGAGGATTCAAATCCAAAACATTGAGGATGTTATTTACACCATTTCGATAGACAAGTGGCAAATCACTGTTGAGGAATTCAGACGGACTGGCACTAATTCAGGTTGGTTGATAAGTAAAATTGAAGAAAAGTAGTTGTTCCGTTAATGTGCCGCAAACGTGTACAAGTAGTTGGCAAAGAAGTTCCATACCGTTGTTACTCCAATAGCAAAAAGTTTAGCAACGTAAAAGTTCATTTTAAATCGCTTTACACAGACAAATAAAACTAACGTGTTAATAATAAGTCCTATGGCGCTGATGATAAAAAACTCGCTAAACTCGCGCAAGATATTTGGGTTGCTGCTGTAAAATGTCCAAATACGGTTCAGAAAGTAGTTCGAAGTGGCGGCCACAGTGAAACCAATGGCATTGGCAACATATTTCGGAATTTTAAACCATTCCTTGGCAACATAGGTCACTCCAAAATCGACAATAACGCCTGAAAAACCAACAATTCCAAACTTAATAAACTTGTTGACCAGGTCTTGTGTTATCCACTGAAACATATTTTTGCGTTTTGTGCGACAAAAATAAGGAAAAAAGCCAGAAAACCTTCTTTTTTAAAAAGTCACATTCACTTTTATATTGTATAGACGTCCCGTAAGGTAGTTCGGGATTGCATACTGGCTGCTCCGGACATCGGTCACCCAGGTGTAGGAAATGGTGTTTTGAATGTCAAATACATTGAACACATCAAGTCCAATCCACACATTTTCTATGAAATTCAGAATTTTCCTGGAATCTTTCTGGCGGGCAATCTCTTTTGAAACGCCCATATCAATCCGTTTGTAACCCGGCAGGCGGTGGGTGGCAAAATGCCGGGGCGCATTGGGCGCTCCCACGGGAAGCCCTGTGTTGAAAACAGCATTCATGTGCACCTTAATAGTTGGGTTTCCAGGCCAGTAATCCTGAAAAAACAGGTTGGCCATAAATCGCTGATCCGTTGGCCGGGGGATGAAACCTGGATAGGTTGTGTCGGAAACTCCGTTGCGTTGACGAATAAAGATATCGTCAATGAGGTCTTCTTCTGTTTTCATATAACTCATTGACAACCAACTATCAACACCTTTCACAAATTCTCCGGTCAGCTTAAAATCAAAACCGTAAACATATCCGTTAGCATGGTTATAACCATCGTATATAATTCGCACATTATCAACGGAATAAGGAATCAGGTTTTGCAAATGCTTGTAATATTGCTCCATAACCAGTTTAAATGGTCTATTCCACATCATAAAATTATAGTCGGCGGCAAAAACAACGTGGGTTGACTTTTGGGACTTAATGTTGGTATTTGGAACACCAGCGGGAGAAAGGCTCTCTTTATAAAACGGTGGTTGGTAATAAAGGCCCGAACTAAGCCTGAAAAGCCAGTCGCGCTGCCAATTGGGTTTCACGGCAATGCTGGCCCTGGGACTTAAAAGAAATTCGTTGTTAAAGCTCCAGTAATGATACCGTAAACCTGCTGTTATAAAAAGATGTGTGCTGTCAATAGCAACATCCCAGGTGTCTTGAACGTAAGCACCGGAACGATAACTGTTTGATTTGTTTGAAAACCTGCGCGTATGAAACAGTTCAGCGGCAGTGTCGTTAAAATTATAATAGGGAACGCTGTAACCGGCAGAGTCAAGCATCATCCATTCGTTTATCCGATCTTGCAATTTGTCATGTCGGGCATTTATACCCCACTGAACCAAATGATTGCCTTTTCGGTATTTGTGCGTTAACGAAGCGGTAGTTACAAGGGCATCTAAAAAATTGCGGGCATGATCGAGATAGGTTCCCACGGCCAGTGAGCCAATGCTGTCGCCCAAGGTCGAGCTGCCTAATTGGGTGTCAATTTGGTTAAGCCAGTATTGTCCTTGAATATCAAATGTTTCGCGTTCAAGGCTATAAAACGACGATGCGGTTACTTTCCATTCGTTGTGGTCGGTGGGTTTGTAACGGAGCGATAATGCTCCCTGGGCTGTAAAAAAGCGGTCAACCTCGTGCCCGTCAAAATAGACTTTAAAGCGCAAGGCATTGTTAACCATACCAAAGGTGGTCTCGCGATCTGTGGGCTTGAAACGATACTGATTGTCTGACACATAACCCAGAAAACTCAACTCCAGAAACTCAGTAAAATCATACGTTAACAATGTCTGAAAATCAAAGAACGAAGGATCGTATTCTCCTTTTGTATCTAAATCGCCTAAAATGAATTTTGTTTGCTTATAACGAACACTGGAAAGATGCGAAAAACTGTTTTTAAATCCTGTTCCTTCAAGGGTGGTGGTTCCTCCAAGAGTACCAATATCGGCCTTTGCGCCAAACTTCGATGGGCGACGGTAATCAATATCCAGCACCGACGACATTTTGTCTCCAAACCGAGATTCAAATCCCCCACTGCTAAACGACAGATTTCCAATCATATCGCTGTTTACAAAGTTCATTCCTTCCTGCTGTCCGCTACGCACCAAAAACGGTTTGTAGATTTCAATGCCGTTAACATAAATCAGGTTTTCGTCGTAATTCCCGCCACGAACTGAGTATTGACTGCTTAACTCGTTGTTGGTAGTCACACCAGGAAGCGATTTAATAATATCCATAACCGGGTTCGACAAACTGGGCATTTGTTTCAGCAGCTTAGGGTTTATGTATTGCGTTGTGGTGTGCCTAAAACGTTCGTCGGTAATTCGCACCTCGTCAATGTTTTGACTGGTCTGTCGCATGGTAATTTCCAGTTTCAACTTTTCACCCTCGGCCAGGGTTACTTCCTTTTCGGACGTTTCATATCCTAGGCTGGTGTGAATCAATGTTACTTTGATATTCGCCGGAACTTCAATTTCGTACCTACCCAACGAATTCGAGGTTGTCCCCTGCTGCGTCTCTTTTATGACTATTGCAGCCATTTCAACAGGGTACTTATCTTGATCGAGTATTCGGCCAACAACTGTGGCTTTTTGAGCAAATTGCTGATTACAAGCGAATAACAGCATCAATATAATTACGGGATATTTTGTCATCAACAATTTTCTGTTTAAGAGAAAAAATTCAGACTGCAAAACTAAAAATCTTTGCTTTTATTGTCACTATAATTGCGACTAATTCTGATCATCTAAATCAACCAACCCCTAAATCCTCCCTCCCATCCCTTGTATCAAGAAGATTTTGCAATGGACGGAAGTCAGTGCGCAGCAATGTCCAACGATCTGGATATAGGTTCATTAGCTTCACAATCCGGTTACTGTGCTTTCGCAAAGCATCGGTTATTGCCGGGGCACTGATTGGTGTTTCGCAGTGCATACCTACGTTAGTCCCGGTGAGCTTCAGGTGAAGCTTTTTTACACGTTTTCCGGCGTCTTCCAGTTTGTTAAGTAGGTCAATGGTTCGAGAATAGCGAATGTCTGATATAGAAGATTCATTACCAACCATTTCCGTATCCTCCAACTCGAAACCCAAATGCCAGGGTTCAATAATTAGCCTTTTATCCAAAGGAAACATCACTTGCAGTCTGTGAGTTGCAGAACATAGGATATCTTCAACCTGAATAAGACTTACATTGTTGTTGTCTAATTCCTTGATTGACTGCGCCGAAAGTTCAAACTCTACTCCCATTTTCTCGGAAAGGGCAGCCAGCCTTATTTCGCAAAACTGGGCAACCAGGTCGGCACGAACTTCTTTTGCATTTCCGGACTTTTGGTATAGTTGTCTCAGCTGCTGCTCGGTAAACCTGAATTGATCATGTAAAAAACGGGTAGTTTCCAACTGCTGGTTGTAAAGATGACGAAGTTGCAACACGTAGTTTGACATCATATTGGCTATCAGCATTTTATTCTCGGTTGTCAAAGCCAATTCCGTGGAATGCCCAAACAGTGGGTTTTGCTCTCCAAAAACAAAATAACAGATAAGAATGGATTCGCTATTACCATTCAAAATACTGATTTGTAAATTCTTAACCTTATTTTCATCAAAGAGCGTAAGATTTGATTCCCGGGCAAGTTTTGATTTTGAAAAAGGCATTTCGGCATCGGTAAGCCACTGCCAGACTTTGTCGCGTGCGGTTGGCCTGACCATCTTGGAGTCGAACCAGAGCACCTCTTCTATTACTGCGCTATTCTGATTTTGACGTCGAAGCATAACCTCTCTTGCCTCAGTATCGTCAAAATACACCACCATCGACTCCGATATGCTGGTTATCAGCGACATGGAGTAGTTTAACATGAATTGGGGCAATGTTAATGCTTGGTTCATAGTGTTAGACAGGTGGATCACAAAAGTAGCGATTTTTTAAGCAAATTAAAATGATTTTTAAGCAACAATTAAGTTCTTTTAAGTATTGTAAATGACACTAAAATTTGCTTAACCCATAAACTATTCACTTAAAATACTTTACAAACGACATAACCATGTGGTATTTTTGCATAGGAACAGAAAAAAATCATTCATCTTAAAAAACTGGAAAACTATGGTCTATGCAGTACTCATTGTAGCGTTAATTCTTGTGGTTGATCAGGCATCGAAAAAAGTTGCCATGAAAAAGACATCGTCGAAAAGTGAAAAGTAACATTCGTGTATGGGAAAGCAGGTTAGGTTTGTTTCAAAAAAACTTAACCTGCTTTCTTTTTTTGCGTGTTTATGCTTGTGTATTTTATTGATTATATGCCATTTACACATGCAATAGTCTGACAAGATCCTTCACTGCGTTCAGGATGGCAATTCAAGGCAAGGAAAAGAGAGGGGAAAAGGGGCTGTCCAAAAAGTCATAAATCGACGTCATTGCGAGGAGGAACGACAAAGCAATCAACTTATTATCAGGCTCATTAGATTGCTTCACTGCGTTCGCAATGACAAATCGGGGACTTTTTAGACATCCTCTTTTCCCCTCCGCTCCCCAAACGACTGACTGTCATCCTGAGCGAAGGCACGGAGCGAAGGATCTTGCTAAAGCGTTAGGTTGCTTGCTTGATAATCATTGACTTCGTCGATTTTTCAATTCTCTTGTTTGTCAAAATCTAATTGCAATGGACTTTTCATAGAACGCTCTTTATTAATGAATACAGTATTTCCTAATTTTTCTTACCTTTCAGGAAAAATTACTCCTGTTTACAATGACCCACAAGTTCCGGAAATATGCACTGCTTATAGTTTCAATCCTATCCTTACATCTGACTGATGCACAAAATCTTGTTCATTTAGACACCGTTTATCAACACTATCGTCAACGCCTTCGCGAAAGGTTTGTGGTGGTGGATTCATGCGTAGAGAACCATGGTGTAAACATCCCTGCTACAGCTATTTGCCTTAAATCAGGAACAACGGAATGGGGCGATGCAAACTCGAACTTAAGTCACTTCCTTTCACTTTTAGCCACCGAGTTTGCTGTTCTGAAAAAGAACGGGGCTGACACTCGCCAAACATTGGCTGAACTGCTTTACACCATGCTGGCATTCGAGCGTCTTGATCTCTACTCTGAAGCTCACCTGCGGGCACTGTGGAGCATTGAAGGCTCTGATTCACAATTAGTTGTTTATCCTTACCGCGACTTCAATGGCTTTCACATCCGCGACGACATTTCACTGGAATTTTGGAGCAAACGTCAACACCATTTTCAAACCGATTCTTTTCAAAGTGTTTTCGAAACATCAAAACGTCAGGCTATTAGCCAGGATAACATAATTCATCACCTTGAAGGTCTTGCCTTGGTCTCGGTTCTTGTGGGTAAAGAATCCATAGCGGGAATTCCTGTATGCTTCAATACTCCCCTTATTTACAACTATTTACGCGAAAAGAAAATCTGGACAGGCGATTCAGTTGATTTCCGGCTGTGGGTAGCCGACTTTACCCAAAGATACGTTCAAATTTTGCAAAACCCTGTAAAAAAGCGATTTCCTTATCGATATTTCGGTCTTAAAACCCACTGGCACCTCTCCGACCCTCTCAGAAACGAACTGGTATTAGAAGGTGCAGGTAGCGATCTCGATTTAGCACTTTTCTTTCAATTTGGGTTTATTGAAGCAGCCAGGTTCCTTACCGGAAGGAATTTCAGAAAATACCACGGTCTCAGCCCAACTAATGGATTCATTTTCAAGTATTTAATGAGAAAAAGGGTCATAAAACTTCCGTCCATCATTCCCAATATTCCCATTCGCTTCGATGATTATAAACTGCGTTCCCTTGCAACCACAAGCAACACGCTTGGACAAGAAACTTACAAGTTATTAATTCATTACCGAAACACCTCCCCAACATTCAAATACGAGCACTTTCCCCTTATCTGGCTCCTGCTGCATGACTGCGGTGGTAAAACCATGATGAATGATACGGAGTTTTTCGTGTCCGAAAAGAAATACTACGAGAATTTGTTCATGGATGTTCCACCCGAAGGGCCTACATCCCACAATTCCAAGAACTGGCGCTCCGACTCGCGTTGCGTCTGGCCTGAGAATCTGCCCAAGCATTGGGATCAGGATAAAGAATTTTCGGGGATGGATTTTATGATGCTTTATAATATGTACAAACTTATATTTCAATGAAATATTTATTCATTGTTCCTGTATTATTCCCAAATCAGTATCAAAAGTCCTTGGAATAGTGAACTTTTTTTTGCACTTTACGGCTTCCAATTTTTTGAACCCTAAAATGCACAAATATGACTATCAAATCAAATCTAATTATTCTGTTTTTAAGCCTTTTATCGGCTTTCCTGGTTCACTCCCAAAAACAAAACGTTACGCTTGCCGACATCTATAAGGATGGTACTTTTGGGGCCAAAACGGTACGCGGACTTCAATCCATGAACGATGGACAACACTATACGGCCATAAAAAGCGGAGCGCTGGTTAAATTCAGCTACAAAACCGGCGAGGCCGTTGATACTTTGGTAAAACCAGAGCATTTTGGCAACGAGAAAATAAAAAGCCTTTCGAATTACGAATTTTCGGCGGATGAGAAACGAATCCTTTTTTACATTAATGCCGAATACATCTACCGACACTCCTTTGTGGCCGATTATTTTGTCTGGGATTTTACCGAAAAGAAACTATACAACGTATCACCCGAAGGCGGCGAACGTCTGGCTACGTTATCACCCGACGGAAAAATGGTGGCCTTTATTAAAGACAACAACCTATTTACCAGCGATTTGAATGGAAACATAACCGCTGTTACCACCGATGGCAAAGAAAACCACATTATTAACGGGGCCCCCGATTGGGTTTACGAAGAGGAATTTGGCTATAGCCAGGCATTCGCCTGGTCGCCCGATGGCTCAAAATTAGCCTGGTGCCGATTTGACGAAAGCCATGTAAAAGAGTTCAATCTATTAAAATACAAAGGATTAGCACCAGAACTAATAGAAAACACACTCTATCCGGAAGTATATTCCTTTAAATACCCAAAAGCCGGAGATGACAACTCTATAGTCACAGTCCACACGTACGACATCCAATCAAAAGAAAAACTCACGTTGGATACGGGAACCGAAACCGACATGTATATTCCCCGCATTTATTGGTCAAAAAGGAGTAACACTTTGGCTATTATTCGGTTAAATCGGCTTCAAAACCACATTGAAATCCTGTTTGCCGATGGCACCACCGGTATATCGGAGGTGGTTTACAGCGAAACCAATAAATACTACATTGATCAACCTCCATACGAAAATCTCCACTTTGTTGATTCTGACAAATTCATTATTTTCAGTGAACGCGATGGCTATAACCATCTCTACATGTACGATTTGAACAAAAAAACAACACAACAAATCACAAGTGGAAATTATGATGTGACCCGGTTTATTGGTTATGACCCAAAAACAAAAACCATTCATTATCAATCAACCGAAGAGGGGTCAATTTATCGCACCATTTATTCGATTGACGAAAATGGCAAGAAAAAAACGAAGCGCTCGACCCGTCTGGGAACAAACGATGCGTACTTCAGCAATGGATTTGACTACTACATCAACTATTTCTCGAATTCGCAGACACCAACCTGCATTTCTCTCCACGACAGCAAAAACAAACTTGTTCGGGTACTGGAAGACAATGCCCCTCTGGTAGCCCAACTCGACAAATACAACATCAGTCCAAAAGAGTTTATCACCATTAAAACCACCGAAGGTGTTGAGCTAAACGCATGGATTGTAAAACCTGTTGATTTTCAGGAATCAAAAAAATACCCTGTTATGATTACCCAATATTCGGGCCCCAACTCGCAACAAGTTACAGATCGTTGGCGCATAGATTGGGAGCAGGTGTTGGCTGCCGAAGGAATTATTACTGTGTGTGTTGATCCCCGTGGAACGGGCGGACGCGGCGAAGAGTTTCGGAAAATGACCTACAAAGAATTGGGAAAATACGAAACCATTGATCAAATAGAAGCAGCAAAATATTTGGGTACATTGCATTATGTTGATGCACAAAAAATTGGTATTTGGGGATGGAGTTACGGCGGTTTTATGGCGTTGAACTGCATAACCCAGGGAGCCGACCACTTTGCGGCTGCCATAGCTGTTGCTCCGGTAACGAACTGGCGCTATTACGACAACATTTACACCGAACGTTTTATGCGTACGCCACAGGAAAACCCTGATGGATACGACAAAAACAGCCCCATAAACCACGTTGACAAGTTGCGCGGCAAGCTTTTGGTTGTCTCCGGCACATTCGATGACAATGTGCATCCGCAAAATACCTACGAGTTTGTCGAAGCCCTGGTGCAAGCCGACAAACAATTTGAAATGATGATGTACACCAACCGGAACCACAGTATTTATGGGGGAAACACTCGCATGCACCTCTACACCACAATGTTGAATTTCTTGAAAGAAAACCTAAAATAAACATCATAAACCTTAATATTAAAATATCATGAGCGAAGAAATCAGAAAGTTAGCCCCACAGGAAATCTGGGAAAATTTTTATCAACTTACACAAATCCCACGCCCTTCGAAGAAAGAGGAAGCCGTCATTGCCTACATGAAAAAATTTGGGCAGGATTTGGGCCTGGAAACCCTGATCGATGAGGTTGGCAACGTAATCATCCGTAAACCAGCCACCAAAGGAATGGAAAACCGGAAAGGAATTATTCTGCAAAGTCACTTGGACATGGTTCCCCAGGCAAACAGCAATATCAAGCACGACTTTGCCAAAGATCCCATTGATGCCTACATTGATGGTGAATGGGTTACAGCCCGCGATACAACCTTGGGTGCGGATAATGGAATGGGAGCTGCTGCCACAATGGCTGTTCTTCAGGCAAAAGACCTGCAACACGGCCCCATTGAAGCCCTTTTTACCATTGATGAGGAAACAGGAATGACCGGTGCCTTTGGACTGAAAGCCGGATTGTTGAAAGGCGATATTCTAATCAACCTCGATTCGGAGGACGAAGGCGAATTGTATGTGGGTTGTGCCGGAGGCGAAGATGCCAACGCCACGTTTTCAGTTAACCTCGAGGATGTTCCCGGCGGATACGAAACCATGGCTATTGCTGTAAAAGGGCTAAAAGGCGGACATAGTGGAATGGATATTATTCTGGGTCGTGGAAACGCCAACAAAATCATGTTCAGACTTTTACGCGAATTAACGAACAACTATTCTATTCGCATTGCGCATATTATTGGTGGCAGTTTACGTAACGCCATCCCCCGCGAAGCGTTTGTAACCTTTTTAACGCCACAGGGAACCAAAGATAGCATTGAAAGGGAGGTTGTTGCTTACGAGAAAATCATTAAAAAGGAGCTCGAGTTAACAGAACCTGGCCTGTCAATTGGAATATCAAAACCAGAAAACGTAAAAACAGTAATTGATAATCTTTCACAGGAAAGGCTCATCAATGCGGTTCTGGCTTGTCCCAACGGTGTAATCCGAATGAGCGACAGTATGGATGGGTTAACTGAAACATCCATTAACCTGGCCATAGTAAAATCTGAAAACGATAAAGTCTATGTTCAGTGCCTCATGCGTAGCTCAGTCGATACTGCCCGTCAGGCATTGGCCCAGAGCGTAAAGGCTGTCTTTGATCTTGCCGGCGCTGATATTCAGTTTCGTGGTGGATACCCCGGTTGGAAACCCAATATGGAGTCGCCAATCCTGAAAACCATGGTTCAAACCTACGAAAAAATGTACGGTAAAACCCCCGATATCAAAGCCATCCACGCCGGTTTGGAATGTGGAATACTGGGAGGCGTTTACCCCAACTGGGATATGGTTTCGTGTGGTCCAACCATTCGTTTTCCACACTCACCGGACGAAAAGGTAAAAATTGATACTGTGCAGAAATTCTGGGATTTCTTGAAAGAAACGTTAAAAAATGCACCCATAAAATAACACACTTTAAAAATCCCGGCAACTGAAATTGTCGGGATTTTTTTTAATCTAAACATTAATAAACACCAACGATGAAAATAACACTCCTGGGTACCGGAACCTCCCACGGGGTTCCAATGATTGGTTGTAACTGCGAAATTTGCACATCGGGCGATCCACGGGACAAGCGGCTCCGCACTTCCATTTTCATTGAGCATCAAGGAGTTAATCTGTTAATTGATACTACCCCCGATTTTCGACAACAAGCCCTTAGGGCAGGTTTTAAACGAATCGATGCCATTTTGTTTACCCATGCCCACAAAGACCATTTGGCAGGGCTTGATGACATTAAACCATTCAATTACCTCTCGAAGGAACCCATCCCAGTATTTGCCGAACAACGGGTTCTTGAGGCCATAAAAACGGAATTTGAATACGCGTTTGTGGTCAAAAACAACAGTGTTCCCAAGCTGGAACTACACCCCATTAAACCTGATAATGAATTGGTTTTCAAAGAAATAAACATAATTCCCATTCGGATGATGCACGACCGTTTACCCGTTTTAGGGTTTCGTGTCCACAATTTCGCCTATCTCACCGATTTTAAAACCATGGAAGGAAAGGAACTCCAGAAGGTTGTTGGTGTTGACACACTTGTCATTGAAGCCTTGCGAATTCAACCACATCCCTCCCACTTGTCCTTAGACGAAGCCCTATCATGGATTGAAAAAATAAAACCCCGCAAAGCCTTGCTCACCCATATCAGCCACAAATTAGGAAAGCACACTGACATTAAAAACATTACTCCGTCAAATGTAAGCGCGGGGTATGACAATGAGGTTATATTTGTGAGTTGACGTATTCACGAGGGTAAAAAAAACTTACCTTGAGCGCGCTGATCTAACGGGAAGCGGGGTAAGCATGTTGCTGCAAAAATAGCGTATTTTTTCCCCGAAATGAAAACAATAGTTCGTTTAACTTTTTTAACTGTCTGATAATCAACACACACTTCAACTACGCTCAGTATGATGCAAGTGATTAATATTGAGTCACTTGTCATTTTGAGCGGAGTCGAAAAATAATAGTTTAACAAACTATTAGAAAACAAATTATCGAAAAAGTTGGCAATATGCAATAACCGTTGACCAGAAAACAGGGTTTAACCCAGATTACGCATTAGCGATTAGAGGAATTTTGAGAGGGTAGTCCCA